>JAGTVG010000528.1 GCA_018224645.1 Cyclobacteriaceae bacterium | reverse complement strand
TTAACCCCGATTATACCTGCCGCAGCACAAGGCTGCAAACAAATATATAAATGCATATCTTTAATTTAAATGGATAGAACAGATAAATATGTTTACAGAGACATTTAAAGAAAGCTTATATGGCATTCTGCACGGTTTTGACCGGATCATCATAAAAGGGCATATTCCACATTTTTATTACGGGAATCATTTCTATCATTTTTTAAATACCGAAGGGGTTAAACTTAAAGAATTCAAAGAATATGTGATTAACGTTACAGAAACTCTCAAGCAGAATATGGAATCCTATATTGCACAAAGTGGATGTTATAAAGAACATTGGCGGAAGACAGATGTTTCAAAGGAGGGAATCGCCAGGCAAATAATGGCTGAGAAAAAAATTAAAGAAGGGTTGATTTGTGCCCTAACAGCAGTTGAACCATGTTACGCATTAAGTATAGAATATAACAGAGAGAATAGAAAACTTGAGAAAGCTACACAATACAGGAAATGTCTTCATTATTATTTATACTATATGGACAGGGATTTTGGATTTATGCATGTGAAACTTCAAACATGGTTTCCTTTCCAGATCCAGATCTATATAAACGGCAAATCGTATTTAATGCAGCAATTAGTAAAAGGAAAGATTCATTTTGAGAGCTATGATAATAGTTTAACATATGTAGAAGATTTAGAAAAAGCGCAACAAATCAGCGATAGATTTCATGAGAAGAAGTGGTATACTGTATTTGATACATTGGCTAAAAAAGTAAACAGCTATCTTCCGCGCATCGAAGAAATATTTGGCGGTCATGGATACCAGTGGATAATAGAAGAAAGCGAATATGCGAGCGATGTGCTGTTTAAAAGCGTGGAAGAGTTACAAAATATAAAAAGCTTAAGGGGAAAGGTTACCAGATTAATTTCCAAATTGAGAGCTCATAAGCTGGTTGCCAGATTACCCCAAACCTTCAGATATAGGGTTACAAAATCAGGAGAAGGGATAATTGCCAGAATACTACAATTTAAAAAACTTGACTTAAAATTTTGTTAAAAAAGCAAAGTTTTATGGAGTGATAACATAAATTATTTTTAAAATGGAATACCCATTGTATGTAACTAAATTATATTCAATAAAATCGGGAAGGGCCTCCGGGCGCCTGCCGGCATCCCTTTCTCATGGCTTCAGCGGAGTAAAGCCGTCAGGCAGGAAAAATTTATGAATTTTTCGGGTTAACCAAGAAAAATCAGGATTCTTTCTGCGCATTGGCAGGCTTTTCCCGATTTACACCGGGATGAAGCAGGGGAGGGGTAAATAAAAAAGGCAGCCTGGAATTTCCATGCTGCCTTTTATTTTGCAACAGATTTTTTACCTGGCGCAGAATTCTTTCAGGAGCTTCTGACGGCTGGTAGATTTTAATTTTTTGAGTGCTTTTTCACGGATCTGGCGAACCCTTTCCCTGGTAAGCCCCATTCTTTCCCCGATTTCCTCAAAGTTCATGGCATGATCATAATCAATGCCGAATGACATTTTGATCACTTCCATCTCTCTCGCGTCAAGGGTATGAAGCGTTCTTAACGTTTCATGCTTTAATGACTGGGTATATTCCATGGTATAATCTGTCGGATCAATGGAACCATTTTCCATCACATCATAGAGATTACCTTCACCATCATCCCCGAACGGAGCGTCAAGTGATGTTTTATTGATGTCGGCATTCAGGGTATTATATATGTCGGTGGGTTCCTGACCAAGCAATTCAGCCAGTTCCTCAGGGGTTGGTTCCCTTTCATATTGCTGTTCGAAACTTGAATATGCCTTTTTTATCTGGTTAAAATGACCTTTTTTGTTGGCAGGAATCCTGACAATTTTTGAATGATTATTGATCGCCTGCAGGATGGACTGACGGATCCACCATACAGCATAAGAGATGAATTTAAAACCTTTTGTTTCATCGAATTTCTGCGCTGCTTTGATCAGACCAATGTTTCCTTCATTGATCAGATCATTTAACGGGATATTTCTGTTTTGATATTGTTTTGCAACCGATATTACAAATCGTAAATTGGCTTTTACCAGTTTCTCCAATGCTACATTATCCCCCTGCCTGATTCTTCTGGCAAGTTCTGCCTCTTCCTCCGGAGTAATCGTTTCTTCCTTGCTTAGGTCATTGAAATATTTTTCAATGGTATGACTCTCCTTTCTGTTTGTAATGGATTGCGTTATTTTTAACTGCCTCATGCTGAAAGTATTATATTAATTAAGGTATAAAATATGGTAATTCAAAGAAATCAGGGATCTTATTTCCGTATAGACAGGAATTGTCTGGCTGAACGTGAATACATGATGAAATTTCAAAATTTGATTAATCATACCAGGACTCTCCCAACGAAATTGCTTTTTTCCCAGCTTTTAAAAGGAACGTATTTAAAATAATTTTGTTTTAAAAAAAAATGATTATTTTTGCACGTTCGCCTTGACATTGACCCAAACGAAGCCGCAAAGTTAGAATTTTTTTGGATTGTTGCAAATTTTCTACCTGAAAAATACGGAAGAAATATTATTTTTTATCCTTTCCGGTAATATCCCTCGGCGAATACTTTGTATTTATCAAAAATGGTTCTGACGGTGCCTTTCACAAACCGTTCATCATCAAGGGATCTGGGATCGATCAAACCACTGTTATATCCCTGCCAGATTGCTTTTTTCTGTTTCCTGTCCACAAAAAGGATCATCAGGGTTCCCTGCTTGAGCTTATATTTTACAGGATCGAATTCCTCTTCAACGATACCTTCACTATCCAGCCATTTTTCAAGTTCGGGTTGATCCCAGCCCTGGAATACAAAATCACTGAAGAACATTTTATAGGCCACAAGGATATTGGGTTCCTTCTGGACCTCCTCATAACCAAGCAATGACATTCTGAATTGTATGGCATCCTTGATCAGATCATCAGGGACCAGTGAATCCTGGTTGAATTTCTGCATTTGGATGAAGGTAAATGACTTATAATTTCTGAAATTTCCATGATAGCTGTAATCCGATTCCACCACGAAGTCCCTCGAACTGAAACACGAAGCCATTCCTATCAGCATAATGGCGGTTGGTAAGGCTAATCTTCTCATAGGATTGTTAATGCTTAGAGGTTAATTATTTTCAAACATTCTATATAACTTCAAAATATACTAAAAATGTTTGTTTAAAAATATAAAAATTTGTTAAAAAAATAATAAAGACAAATTGAATACGTTAAAAGGGGTCTTATGGGAAAATAAATATGTTGAAAATTTAAATACAGCCTTATATTTCTTGCGTTTATCTCTTCAGTCCTCTGAAAAATGTTTCAGTAACTTCCTGTATTTTGAAAGCACCTTTGCCCTTGAGACAAAACCGATGTATTTCCCGTCCTGGATAACAGGAAGATTATAATGCCCGCTCGACTGGAATTTCTGTACGATCACTTCCATGCTATCCTGGGGCGAAACAAAATTTTCAGGAAAATACATCAGATTACTAACCCGGGTATTTTCATATAATTCCGGCTTGAAGATAACATGCCGGATATTGTTCAGATGAATGATCCCATGCAGGTTATTTTCTTCATCAATCACTGGAAAAACGTTTCTTTTCGAATCCTGGATCACTTTGACAAGTTCTCCCAGGGTAGTATCCGGGGTAACGGTGCTGAATTTTGTTTCAAGCATCTCCTTTACATTCATCAGGGATAAAACCACCTTATCCTTATCATGGGTAAAAAGTTCACCACGTTTTGCAAGCTGATGGGTGTAAACAGAATTTTTTTCAAAAAGACTGATTGTCACATAGGAAAATGCAGCGACAATCATGAGGGGGACGATCAATTGATAGCCGCCTGTAATTTCAGCAATCAGGAATATCGCAGTAAGGGGTGCATGAATGACCCCTGTGATCAATCCTGCCATGCCTAAAAGAGCAAAATTGCTCTGGGGTATCTGTTTGATAAACAATTGATTCATTACCGAGGAAAAGAGAACACCGGCGTTGGCACCGATGAAAAGGCATGGGGCAAAAATCCCGCCGATGCCGCCTGCACCAAAAGTTACATAGGTGGCGATGACCTTGAAGAAAATCACTGCCAGCAGAGCGAGAAGCAGTGCATAATAATTTTCCCGGAATTCATAAAACGGGGAATTGATGAACAGATAATTATAGTTCCCATGCAGGCTGGAATTAATGGCCTGATATCCTTCGCCATATAACGAAGGCATGAAAAAAATCAGCCCGCCCAGGATAAATGCACCGATGATGAATCGTGTATACCAGGTTCCCAGTTTCTCAAATTTGCGTTCGATAAAAGTATAGGTCCTGAAAAAATAGAGACTGATAAATCCGCATACAATTCCAAAAAGGATATAAAACGGGATACTGCTGAGGTGAAAACTCTCATGAACCTCAAATGGATACAATACCTGCTGCCCCATGAAAAAATAGGCGGTTACTGTTCCCGAAACCGCCGCAATCAGAAGCGGGAGAAGGGCAGCCATGGTCAGGTCAAGCATCAGCACTTCCAGTGCAAAGATGATGGAGGCAATGGGCGCCTTGAAAATAGCCGCCATTGCACCCGCCGATGCACAGGCAATCAATAAGATGATGTTTTTAAAATCCAGCCGGAGAAAACGCCCGATGTTTGAACCAACGGCTCCTCCTGTAGACACAGTTGGACCTTCCAGCCCTACGGAACCTCCGAAGCCGACGGTCAGGGCACTCGTTATGACCGAGGCATAGGTCTGGTATGGGCGGATTATGCCGCTATTTCTTGAAATACCATACAATACATTCGGGATGCCATGGCCGACTTTCCGTCTTAAAATGAAATTGATAAAGATAACGGTGAACAGAATGCCTATGGCAGGATAAAGGAAGAACAGAAACTGGTAATACTGGTCAGAAAATCCTTCCGTCAGCAGAGTCTGGATAAAATGAACCGAATTTTTAATGATTACCGCACCAAGTCCGGCGGCGGATCCGACGAAGAGACTTAAAAACAGGATAAATCTTCTGTCCGATATTTTTCTTTTCCGCCAGAGGAGTAACCGCGTTGCCGGGGATAATTTTTTCATGATCAGGCGATTGGCAAAAACTTAAGCGTACCTGCGTGATGAATTGCTACTTTATTTTGCATTCTTCAACCGATAAAATATATAAAACATTTCAGTGGCAATTTCCCTGCTTCGCAAAAGATACTGATCCAGGGAATCCTCTGCTAGATCATAAGCCCTGGGATCAAAATAATACAGGGAGGTCCTGAAATTATTGCCTTTCATTGCGGATAGATTGCTGTCTGCATTAGGACATACGACGATTATGCCATAGCCTTCCTTGGGATTATTCGTGTCATTGTGCTTTTTTGACTGAATATAGACCGGTGGAATATTGTAGGAATATTTGATCTCATATGGCGGATTCTGTCCGTTACGGGTTTTGTAAACGATGAATCCTGCTTTTTCCAGGGCAATTACCGCATTGGTGGATATGCTGGAAATGTTCAGGCCGCCGGAAAAGACATGGATATTGGATATTCCATAATAGTAGGCCGCTGCCTTCGCCCAGGCCTCCGCCAGGATGCTTCGGGTAGAATTATTGCTCCCGATGATCACCAGCGATGCTTCTCCCTCAAACTGGCTGGACCCTATGATATAATCTGCTATTTCATCAAGCACGAACCGGCGCTCCATCGGAATACTACTGTTATAATCTTCATAAAGATTTCTGGCGTAATTAAAAAGGATAGGGTATAGTTTGTTGGGTTCCCTGGGTTTCTGGGCTGAAGCATAAAAAGCCTGCAGAATAATGAAAGGAATAATAAAAAAATATGCCGGTAACGTTCTCATTCAAGATTGAAAGTAAAACAATTCCAAATATATAACATCATCGTCTATTCCTTTGCCAGCCGTTGGAATTTTTGGATTTTTGTTTAGCGGGTTCATGGCGCGAGTGTTTCTGGGCAAAGACAAAACCGGCCAGCGCTGCGGCAATGAGTGACTCATCAGCATGGTTCGGATTATGATTCTCCGGTTTAAACTCCCTTTCAATAAAGGAGGTATCATAATCACCGAGAATAAAGGATTTATGGCTGCATAAAATTTTTCCGAAATCCAGGGTGGTCCGGAGGGGACTTATATGATATTCTTCGATTGCGTTTTTTAACCTCCGGATGGCATTTTCTCTTGAATGGCTGTGAACCAGCAGCTTGCCGATCAGGGGATCGTAATGAATGGGAACGGAAAGATGTTCTTCATATCCGTCATCCACACGGATTCCAGGCCCTTTTGGCGTTTTATATATGCTCAGATATCCGCTTGAGGGTAAAAAATCCTGGAATGGATCCTCCGCATAGACCCGGAATTCAATGGCATGACCCTTTTGGCGGATGTTTTCCTGGGTCACCGATAGCTTTTCCCCCTGGGCGATAAGGATCTGTTCTTTAACCAGATCTATGCCGGTGATGAGTTCGGTAACGGGATGTTCCACCTGCAGCCTTGTATTCATTTCCAGGAAATAAAAATTCCGTTGCCGGTCCACGACGAACTCCACCGTTCCGGCACCCTGATAACCACAAGACTTTGCGATGGCAATGGCCGAGACCGTCAGTTTTTTCCGCAATTCTTCATCTACCGCCGGGGAAGGGGATTCTTCCACCAGTTTCTGGTGTCTCCGCTGTATGGAACAGTCCCTTTCAAAAAGGTGAACATAATTTCCAAGGGTATCTCCCAGCACCTGGATCTCAATATGCCTTGGTTGTTGTATGTATTTCTCCAGGAAAACGATATCCGAATCGAAGGCGTTTTTTGCTTCACTCCTGGCTCTTTCCACATTCTCCGATAATTCATTTTCATTTCTGACGATCCGCATCCCTTTTCCTCCGCCTCCTGCGGTCGCCTTGATCAGGATGGGATATCCTATTTTCTTTGCGACAGGGAATATTTCCTCCAGGTTCAGAATGGGTCTGTCATAACCCGGGATCACAGGTACACCGGCATGCTGTGCCATGGTTTTGGAAATCAGTTTGTCACCCATCATCCTGATACTCTCCGGTTGCGGCCCGATAAAGATCAGGCCTGCCTCCTGCACTTTTTCCGCGAATTCAAAATTTTCCGAAAGGAAGCCATAGCCCGGATGAATGGCATCAGCCTGGCTCTTTTCAGCGATTGCAATGATTTTTTCCTGGTGAAGATACGAATCGGCAGGGTCAGGGGAGCCCAGGGGATAGGATTCATCCGCCATCCGGGAATGAGGCATCTGACGGTCTGCATCGCTGTAAATGGCCACCGTGCCTATGTTCATTTCCTTTGCCGCCCGGATGATCCTTACGGCAATTTCACCCCTGTTTGCGATGAGAATTTTTTTTATTTTCATTCATTAATGTGCTTCGTTCCGGGGAGTTTTCGTCATCTCTAAAATTAACCAGAAAAAACATATTTGACATTCCTTATTTTGGAAGACATTAATTTAATAGTAATTTCGCATAAAATCATTCGGGAAATTAATACGACAGACGGTGGATATTTTTGATAAACTAAACATTGACCAAAGCCCGTTGGGCCACTATGCACACGTGGATCCGGGGTATTTTATGTTTCCAAAACTGGAAGGAGAAATATCTCCGAGGATGACTTTCAGAGGAACGAAGGTGCTGAACTGGAGTTTGAACAATTACCTGGGTCTTGCGAATCATCCTGAGGTAAGAAAGGTGGATGCCGAAGCGGCAAAGGAATGGGGGCTTGCTTATCCCATGGGTGCCAGGATCATGTCCGGGAATACGGTCTATCATGAACAGCTTGAAATCGAACTGGCGAAATTCGTAAAGAAGGAATCTGGCTTATTGCTGAATTATGGATACCAGGGGATCATGTCAATCATTGATACCCTGGTGAACCGGAAGGATGTAATCGTATATGATGCCGAATCCCATGCCTGTATCATTGACGGTGTACGTCTGCATTTGGGCAAAAGATTTGTATATCCTCATAATGATATTGAAAGCCTTGAAAAACAGCTTGTCAGGGCTGAAAAAAATGCAAAGGAATCCGGTGGCGGAATACTTGTCATCACAGAAGGTGTATTTGGGATGTCGGGAAATGTAGGAAATCTCAAATCCATCGTTGCTTTGAAGGAAAAATTTAAATTCAGGCTGCTTGTTGATGATGCGCATGGATTCGGAACCATGGGACCCACCGGTGCGGGAGTGGCCGAAATGATGGGTGTAGAGGATGGCGTGGATCTGATTTTTTCCACTTTTGCCAAATCCATGGCCAGTATCGGTGCATTTGTCGCGGGGCCTTACAATGTGATTGAATTTCTCCGCTATAATATCAGGTCCCAGATCTTCGCCAAGTCGCTTCCGACACCCATTGTGATCGGAAATCTTAAAAGACTTGAATTACTCCGGACAAGACCGGAATTGCGTGAGAATCTATGGACAATCGTCAATAATCTTCAAAACGGGCTCAGGGAGCGTGGTTTCAACATCGGCACCACCAAATCACCGGTTACCCCGGTATTTTTGAGTGGCGGGATCGTAGAAGCCGGAAACCTGATCGTTGACATCCGTGAAAAGTATAAAATATTCTGTTCAGTGGTGATTTTCCCCATTGTTCCAAGGGGCGTCATACTGCTCCGGCTGATACCCACAGCCGCTCATACCATGGAAGATGTCAACGAGACAATTGCAGCCTTTGAAGCGATCAGTGTTAAGCTTAAAAACGGGAAATATCAGCATGAGGGCATTGAATCTGTGATTAATAATTAATAAAAAAAATACGCTTATTTATTGATTTTTCAGTATTTTAGTTAAATTGCCACAATGAAATACACTTTTTTAACCAAAAACGTATATATAACATGAAAAGATTTGATGAACTACGTGACTTAGTTATGTCTTTAGAAGCTGATTTCCAGAAGTTTTATGATAAGGGGAATCAGGCTGCAGGAACACGCGTTCGTAAAGGAATGCAAGATCTGAAAAACCTGGCCCAGGACATCCGTGTTCAAGTACAGGATATGAAAAATAAGGCATAATCAAAATTTAACCACTAAAAATATTCAGAAAAGGGTGCCTTAAAAGTACCCTTTTTTTATTATAGATCATATCGTCCAATATTTAAATTCAGGCTTTTCCCCCGGTTAAACCGGCTTTCCTGTACGCACCGGCAATTTCATCCCTGAGTTCCGCCGAAGCGTGTATGAGCGGAGGTCTTACCTGTTCTGAGCATAAACCCAGATGGGAAAGCAGTGATTTCACACCCGTGGGATTTCCCTCCCTGAACATCAGTTCCATCAGATAAGAAATGGGGTGCAGAATATTCCGGGCTTCTTTATATTGTCCGTTCAATCCATATCTGACTATCCGGCTCATTTCTTCAGGCAAAGCATTTGCAATAACGCTGATAAGACCTTTCGCCCCTATGGCGATCAGGGGAAGGGCCAGGACATCATCTCCTGAGATCAGGAGGAAATTTTCATCGGTATTGCTGGCAATGGCAATGCATTGCGTAAAATCCCCCGAGGCTTCCTTAATGCCAATGATATTCGGGTGTTTTGATAATTCAATGGTCGATTTTGCAATAAGGTTAACAGAAGTCCTGCCCGGAACATTATATAAAATTACCGGCCGCGGAGATTTGTCGGCGATCATGGTAAAATGATTGATCAAGCCTTTCTGTGTTGGTTTATTGTAATATGGACATACAGAAAGAATTGCATCATAGGAATCCGGATCCGAAGATTCCAGCTGTTCCAGGATCTTAGCGGTATTGTTCCCGCCCATTCCGAGAACCAGCGGCTTGTCCTGTTTATGCGTGGAAATAACTTCGAGTAACAGGCTTTTCTCACTTTCCCCTATCGTTACCGATTCTCCGGTCGTGCCCATCACCACCAGGTAATCCACGCCTCCCCTGACAGCATGGTCCACAATTTTCCCGAGTGCTTCAGAATCAATTTTATAATTCGCATCAAATGGTGTCACAAGCGCAACACCCGTCCCGCCAAATTGATTATTCATGGCTTACCAGTGATTTTGTATAATGTAAAACATGTCGGCATAATTGTTCAATACCCTCATTTTCTCCGATTTTGATCATGAAATCATAAAAATCCTTTTTTTCAGGATCATAGCGTGATACCCTGCATCGTGCGCGGGAATGAGAGAGGATATATTCAATATAAATATTCCTGAAGGTATCCAAATGAAATAAAAAATCAAATTCCTGATTTATAAATTGCTGAAGTGCATCTGTCCGTACAGAACCGAAATGATTGAAATCGTTTGGCGAGAAAAAATTATAGGTTCTTGAAGGAATTTCTTCCGCCTGATCAAGAAAACACAGCACGTGGGCCTTTTTACCTGAAATTTTAAGCTCATTGATAAAATGCTGAATGGTCTCAATTTTTTTTAGTCCCTCCCAGGTAAACAGGATGCCTATTTTTTTTGCCTCCTGAAAGGAAGGATTGATACGGATAACCGGATTCTTGGTAAGGGCTGACCTTGCTCTGTAGGCCACCAGATATTTTCTCAGCATCTGTATTAGGTATTCAGTATCTTTAAAAAATCTTGCTCCGCAATTATTTTTACACCCAGTTTTTCTGCTTTCTGTTTTTTGGCGGGGCCCATATGCTCACCTGCCAAAATATAATCAACATTCCCGGATACCGAAGATACTACTTTTCCACCATGTTTTTTAATCAGGGATTTCAATTCTTCTCTTTCAAAATTTTCAAAGACACCTGAGACCACGAAAGTCCTGTTTTCCAAAACTCCGCCATCCGATATTTCTTCTTCCCGGATTGAAAAATTAAGACCTGCCTTTTTCAATTCCCCGATGATCTTCAGGTTTTCTTCGTTTGAGAAATATCTGATGATACTGTCGGCGATCTTATCACCGATTTCAGGAACCTCCCTCAATTCATCATAACCAGTCTGGATGATCGAATCAATATTTTTGTAATGCCTGGCCAGCTTTTCGGCTACAGTTCTGCCAACGAAACGGATGCCCAGGCCATAAAGTACATTTTCAAAAGCTGCGTTCTTAGATCCTTCGATACCCTCAAGCAGGTTCCGGGAAGAAAGTTCCTTGAATCCTTCCAGTTGAAGGATATCCTCTTTTTCAAGCTTGTACAGATCCGATACGGAATGAACAAGGCCATTCTCGTAAAGCGACTCAATGGTCTTTTCTCCCAGGGTATTGATGTCCATTGCATTCCTCTGAATGAAATGCTCGATCCGTCCTTTTATCTGGGGTGGACAACCTGTTACGTTCGGGCAATAATGTACGGCTTCACCTTCATTGCGGATCAGTTCTGTCCCGCATTCAGGGCATCTGCTGATATAATTTACTTCTGCGGATCCTGCTTGCCGCTGATCAAAATCGACCCCCGTGATCTTTGGGATGATCTCTCCCCCCTTTTTGATGAACACATGGTCTCCAATCCGCAGACCAAGCCGCCTGATCTCATTGGCATTGTGAAGGGAAGCTCTTTTGACGGTAGTCCCGGCAAGCAGTACAGGTTCCAGTTCGGCTACCGGCGTGATGGCTCCCGTCCTGCCTACCTGGTAGGTGATGCCTTTTAATACCGTTGAAACACTTTTAGCTTTGTATTTATAGGCGATGGCCCATCGGGGTGATTTTGCCGTAAATCCTAATTTCCGTTGCTGGTCATACCTGTTGATTTTGATCACGATCCCGTCGGTATCCAGGGGGAGTTCAAGCCGTTTTAATTCCCAGGAATCAATGTATTGAAAGACCTCTTCCAGGCCCTTGCACTTTTTATAGGTCTCTGAAACTTTGAAACCCCAGTTTTCAAGGAGATGAACGGCCTCTTCATGGGTTGCCACGGCAATTTCCTCCCCAAGCAGGCCATAGAGATAACAATCCAGCCTGCGCTGGGCAACGATTGACGAATCCTGCATTTTCAGGGTACCGGAGGCGGTATTGCGTGGATTTGCCAGTAAGGGTAATTCCGCTGCCTCCCGTTCCTTGTTGAGCTGGTTGAAAATCGGAAGGGGCATAAATACTTCGCCCCTGACCTCAAATAATCCCGGCAGGTTTTTCCGGCCGATCTTCAGCGGAATATTCCGTATTGTTTTTACATTGTTCGTTACATCATCGCCCCGTATGCCGTCACCACGGGTTACTGCCCTTGACAATATTCCGTTTTCATAAGTCATACTGATGGCGACCCCATCAAATTTCAGTTCACAAATGTATTCATACGGCTCATCAGCCAGTAGTTTTCTGATCCGCTTATCGAATTCCTCAATTTCCTTTCTTGAATAGGTATTGCCAAGGGACAACATCGGAAACCTGTGGGTGACAGTTTCGAATGTTTTTGTGATGGTGCCGCCAACGCGTTGCGTGGGAGAGTACGCGAATTTATATTCAGGATAATCATTTTCGAGTTTGATGAGCCTGTTCATCAGTTGATCAAACTCGTAATCAGAAATTAAGGAAGCATCCTTCTGGTAGTATTGTTCATTATAATAATTGATCTTTTCAATCAATTCGTGGATTTCATTTTTAACTTCTTCTTGGGTCATCCATTCAAAGGCTTAAGGACCGTTTTCAATTCCATCACAAATGTATTAAAATAACTAAGGAAATTTTTTAGATTTATGGGGATCATTTATTTTTTTATATACATGGGCATGAATCAAAATATGCGGGGAGATATCCTGGAAAGGTCACAGAAGTTATTTTTCAGCAAGGGCTACCGGAAAGTTACCATCGATGGGATCGCCGCTTCCCTGTCGATCAGTAAAAAAACGATCTACAAGTATTTCAGAAGCAAAAAGGATCTGCTTGATCATTCATTTGACCTGTACAGGGAGAACATAACGAGGGATATAAATACAGTACTGGAAACCCCCGGTCTGCCATTTCCTGAAAAACTGAAACGGGTATTGTCCAGTATTGGGATCCATATGGGAGGCATGAATACCGTACTTTTCAGGGATATACAGGAATTGGCGCCTGATCTTTGGGAAAAGATCAAATCCTATAAACATGAAGCAGCTTATCTGCGCTTCAACAAGCTTATCGAGGAGGGGAGAAATAACGGTCACATAAAAAAGGATATCAACAGGGCTGTAATTATCGCCTTGTATGCCAGTGCCATTGAAAATCTGCTGGATCCTGCTTTTATCAATAACCTTCCCATTGAATTAAGCGAGGAAATACCGGCTCTACCCATTGAAGTTTTTGAAAATGCAATTAAAATAATATATGAAGGGATCCTTACCCCTGAAACCATTAAATCCCTGGGGGATTCCCCGTGAGCCTCCGCCTGATGGGGGAAATTAAAATCATGAATTCCGCCTTAGAAAGTCATGAATATATTCGCTGATCCGGTCGACGTCTGCCACTGAAAGACCTGGATATACCGGGAGACTCAATTCCGTATCGCATATTTTTTCAGTTACCGGGAAATCCCCTTTTTTATAACCAAGAAATTTCATCCCGGGCTGTAAATGCGGCGGGACCGGATAATGTATCTGGGTCTGTATTTTCTGATCCTCCAGAAAATTCCGTAATTCATCCCTTTTTTGAACCCGAACGGGAAAAATATGGAATGCGGAAGATCTGTTTTCCTCCTGAAACGGTAAAATGATTTTTTCATTGCCGGAAAGATTCTGAAGGTAACGGCGTGCAATTTTTTCACGTTCCATTTTCCAGGTTTCCAGGTATTTCAGTTTTAATCCCAGCAGCGCGGCCTGGATCTCATCCAACCTCGAATTATAACCCATTAATTCCATGGTATACTTTCCGTTGTAACCGTAATTTCGGAGTTTAAGACATTTATCCCTCAATGCCGGATCGTTGGTGGTGATCATCCCGCCATCTCCCAGTGCCCCCAGGGGTTTAACCGGATAAAAACTGGTGGCATTGATTTTCCCGAAGGATCCGGTATACTTTCCCTGGAATGAAGCACCCGCTGACTGGGCAAAATCCTCGATAACATATATTTCAGCTGCACCGGCAAGCTGATTGATTTTTTCCATATCGCAGGGATTGCCATATAGGTGGACGGGCATTACGGCTTTTACATCAGGCGTGATGCTGTTCCTCAGCTCATCCATACTGATCAGGCAATTCCCTGCATCAACATCCACCAGGAGGGGTTGAATCCCGTTTTCCAGGGCAGCCAACACCGAAGCGCTGAAAGTCATTGCCGGAATGATGATTTTTTTCCCAGGTTCCAATGCGAGAGACCTCAGGGCAATTTTCAGCCCATCCAATCCATTACCCACACCAATGGCATATTTGACGCCAATATATAATGCAAATTCTGTTTCAAATTTTTCAAGGTGATTCCCCAGGACAAACCAGCTATCCTTCAAAACCCTCTGAAATATATCTTTCATCTCATCCTGCAGGTCCTGATGCATTTTGTCAAGTGAATAATATGGGATCTTTTGGTTCAAAATGAGTGTTCCCTGTTTTTTTCCACGCCAGCTATGATCGTTTTTTTGTAAAATTATCAGAAAATTTAGGGTTTATTAAAGGAACTTCATAAATTTAGTCGTTAATAATAAATGTCCGGTAACCAGTTTTTGATCATTGGATGGAATTGCCCCGAATTTTTGGATATTAAATCCGGCGATTGAAGTTAACACGAATTATACAATGATGGGCCAGTATTGGAAAGGGTTTCCCGACAGAAAATTTATATTTTTTCCGTGATCGTATAAATGATCATATGTTAAGAGGTATACTGCATTTAATTAATGTCCGCAGCGAGGAGGAGAAAAGGCCTGCACTTCTGTTATTGGGGTATGGGTTTTTTATGGGTATATTTCTGGCCACCTACCGTGTCGTGGTAGAGACACTGTTCCTTAATTCACTCGGGGAATATTTAAAAGAAGCTTTTTTCATATCAGGAATACTTGGGGTCATTTCCACATGGTTATACATGCTTCTACAGAAAAGGATCTCTTTTTCCAGGCTTGCCACATTCAACCTGGTGGCCGTATTCAGTTTTATTCTGGTGATATTCTTAAATATATCACAACAATCCAACCTGGTTTTTATCTTTATATTGTATGTAATGCTTTTTCCTGTCACTTCCATTATGCTGTTGAGCTTCTGGGGATTATTTGGCA
>JAGTVG010000527.1 GCA_018224645.1 Cyclobacteriaceae bacterium | reverse complement strand
TTCAGATTTATTTCCTGAATATTTTAACAAGTTAATCAGCATTTTCCCGATCACTGACGATTTATCAATTAATTCTGAGTTCTTTATATATTCAAGATTCCGGGAAACGATCAATTGGGTTTCCAATTCACTTAACGATCCAGGCGAGAAATATAAAAACTGGACAAACTCTTTATTATTTATCCCAAATTCAATTCAAAGTTTTTTGAATTGAATTTTTTTATTCCTCTTCGTTTATTCATTCTACCTTTCCACTGTTCTACCGATCTACCGATCTACCGGTTTACTGTTCAACCCCGTCATTCCATATCAGCACATACCCGTTCTTCACATCCCCGGCAAGGATCTTTTTGAACTCCGCCTCGGTATAGACCAGGTACCGGACCTTGCGTTTGATCAGGGCTTCGGCCTTTTCGATCAGGTTCAGCAGGTATTTTTTATCGATGTCCCCCACGAAGATCAGGTCGAGGATGCTGAAGTCCGATCCCCGGGCGATCTCTCCGGTCAGGTAGACGGCCCGGAGGTTACCCAGCCGTTTGGCGATGCTGTCGACGATCACATCCAGCCCGAAATACTTGCGGACGATGCTGTTGATGTCGTTGTACAGGGGATGCTGCCGGTTCACCTTGTAGAGCTTCCGGTTCCCTTCCACCTTTGATTCCAGCATATTGGCCTTTTCAAGCCGGTTCAATTCCAGCCGGATGGCATTGCTCGACTCCCCGAATTCCGTTTCCAGCCCGCGCAGATAAGCCGCGTTGTCGGGATTGAGGAAAAACTTCAGGAGAAGCTTTATGCGGGTCTTAGAGGTGATGAGGGCGTTGATCATACGGAGACGCGGGTAAGTGGTGACGTGGAGACGCGGGTACGCGGAGAGATGTGGGGACGCGGAGACCCGGACTTGCCGGGACCTGGGTACGTGTAATTTCCTATCACTCTTTCAGATGAAAATCTTTTACAATTGGAAGAACAGGGTATGCTTGCTCCTTTTTAATTTCTCAGGATAATGGTAATCGCGAAAAACGATAAAGATTTAATGCAACCCTTTCCTCCTGATTTCCTGTTAACCTTCCTGAACCTTCCGCCTTGGCAACCGAAGCCTGATCCCGAGTTTATCAAAAAAAGCGAAGATTTATTCAGCCGTTCACCTGTTCACTGAAGCCCGAAGCCTGTCTGCCACAAGGCAGGCCCGTTTCCCTGCCTGCAGCAGGCAGGCCCGTCTCCGCCCACAGCTTCGCCCCGTCAGTCACGTCCCGGCATGCAGACTTTGAGTAGAATAACTACTCAAAGTAAAGATATTTTTTGAAGATAACCAATGGCTGGCGGGATTTTTTTATCCGATATCTACTCATGGCATGACTCCGAGTCATGCCATGAGTAGATATCGGAGAGGTATTCAATCATCAGTGTCCGCTCTGCGGGATGCTGATGGAGAGAGGGTCAGGAGGACAGGGAGCGGGAAACTGAGATCCGGCCGGATATCAAAATAAATTTTTCAGGGATTTCTTTTTCTTCTTCTGGTCATAATACCCGTACCCGTACCCATACCCATACCCGTAATTGTTCCCGTATCCGTAGGCATAGGAATACCTTTTGAAATTGATGTCATTGAACAGGATCCCGAAATTCCTGATCTTGCCGGAGGCATACATCTCGGATACATGATCGAGTGAAGATTTGATGGTTTTTCCCTGCCGGACCACCAGGAGGTTAAAATCCGTATACTTCAGCAATTCCATGGCATCGGCCACCACCCCGATGGGCGGCGTGTCGATGATCACGATCTCAAATTCCCGGCTCACCTTCTGCAGCAGGTCCACCATTTTCGGATGACTCAGGAGTTCCGAAGGATTGGGGGGCACATCCCCTCCCGTGATGACAAAAAGATCCTCATTGCCTGTAGGTGTAAGCACCTCCTCATAGGTGCTGAAACCAACCAGGTAATTGCTCAGCCCCGGCAGTTTGGAAGAAAGATCGAGGTATCGGGTCATCGTCGGTTTCCGCATGTCAGCACCCAACAACAGGGTCCTTTTCCCGGACAGGGCATAGATCCAGGCCAGGTTGATTGAACAGAAGGTCTTGCCTTCACTCCCGAAGGAGGAAGTGACCAGGAAGATCCTTGCCTTTTCATCGATGAAATATTTCAGGTTGGCCCGGATATGTCTGAAAGTCTCTGCGATCTGGGATTGCGGCGCTTCTTTAACCACCATGTTGGTCTTCTGATCGCTGTGCCCGATATTCCCGATGAGCGGGATGGTGGTGTGTTTCGCCAGGTCATCCCGGGTAACGATCTTATTGTTTAATGCATCGCCCAGGAAGATCAGTCCGATGGGAAAACCGAGGCCGATCAATACCGCATAGAGATAATTTTTCTTGGTGTCAGGGGAAATGGGAATGCGGCTGTATGATGGTTCCTCCACGATCTGGTAATCGGAGGTCGTAGATGCCCGGGAGATACTCGCCTCGGTTTTCCGCTGGAGCAGGAGGTTGTACAATTCCCGGTTCAGCCCGTAGATGGTATTCATCCGGTCGAGTTCCCGGTTATCCTTCAGGAATCCTTCAATCGAACCGTAGTAAAAATTCATCTTATCCTTTACTTCCGCCGACCGTTGTTTGTTGAATTCCCGCAGATTATTCAGACTCTCAAAGATGTTCAATTCCACACGCTCGCGTCTTTCATTTTCCCGGTTGATCAGGGGATTTTCCTGGTTGCTTTCGTTCTTCAGCAATTTACCCTGCATCTTGATCTCGATGTACTGGTTCACCAGTTCATCCAGCAGGGGAGCATTCAGCCCGATCAGGTTGGGCGCAAAGATCCCCTCCTCACGGTCCTGTTTGATATAATTTTCCAGGTAATCGTAATACCGGTTGGACAATTCAATTTCCGCCTGCCTGGATTCCATTTCACTGAGCTGTTCGAACACAAAACTCCCGCCCTGGGTGATCTGCCGGTTCTCGATCTTGAAATTATCGATATCCGAAGAAAACCTTGATAAAGAATCGGACAGCTGATACATCTGTTCATCGATAAAATGAATGGTATTGGTCGCCCGCTGGTTCTTTTCCTCCAGCCCTTTGTCGATCACCACCTGGATATAGGTCTTCATGAAATCGAGGTCCTTCTGCGGCAGGGGTCCCTGCATGCTGAGGTTGAGGATGGCCGATCCCTCCTGTTCCCAGTTGATGTTCAGCTTGCCGCGGAAGGTATTTGCCAGGTA
>JAGTVG010000526.1 GCA_018224645.1 Cyclobacteriaceae bacterium | reverse complement strand
CCATCAACAGGTCGACCGTCGAATCCCCCATCGTCAGGCCACGTCCCCTGGACCCACCGCCGTTGTCAGACCACCTCCCCTGGTCAGACCACCCGCCGTCGTCAGACTACGTCCCCTACGATCCCTTGTTAAACCGCCTCACTTCCTCAGTGGATGATTTGTTATTTTGTCTCACTTTCCTTCTCAATTTCCTGTTTTTTGGTTAAATTATATGTTTCCCTTATTAACCGCCCTAAATCATGAAAGGAAAATTCCAAAAGTTAAAAAATGTGCTTGGAAACAAGCGTGAAGAACTTTTATCAAAGAAAAATGTGGTTGGAACCGGGATCGGATACAAGATAAAAGAAGGTCGGAAAACAGACGAATTAGCAATTATCTGTTCTGTTGTGAAAAAAATGGACATTTCTGAACTGAGCCCGGCAGACCGGGTTCCTGAAAAAATAGATGATATCCGAACCGATGTGATTGAAACCGGCTGGTTCAGGGCGTTCCAGTCACCTTTGGAAAGACTCCGTCCTGCCCCTGGCGGGGTGAGCATAGGACATTATGCCATCACTGCAGGTACATTGGGATGTGTTGTCAGGAGAAATGGAGAAAAAATGATATTATCCAACAATCATGTGCTCGCCAACAGCAATGCTGCCCAGATCGGCGATCCCATCATACAACCCGGGCCGTATGATGGAGGGAATATGTTTGCCGACCAGGTCGCCATACTTGAAGATTTTGTTCCCATTCAATTCGGAGGAGAGGAATCAGGAAATTGTGCTATCGGGAAATCAATTGCCGCCTTCCTGAATATTTTTGCCATTTTGTTGGGAAGATCCACCCGGCTCAGGGTCGTTAAAAGCCAGGCTTCTGAAAACAAAATAGATGCAGCCATTGCCCGTCCCATAAATCCTGATGATATTCGCGAAGAAATACTCAATATCGGGATGATCAACGGTCTTGGAACGGTTGAACTTGGCAATAATCTTCAAAAAATGGGCCGTACCACTGGTTTTACCCTGGGAAATGTTGACCAGATTGAAGCATCTGTAAATGTAAATTACGGGGCTAACCAGGTCGCTTTATTTACAGATCAGATCATCGCAGGAGCCATGAGTTCCGGTGGTGACAGTGGATCGGCTGTGCTTGATGAAAATAAAAATCTTATCGGGCTGCTCTTCGCCGGTAGTGAAACCACGACAATCATTAACCCGATAGAATTTGTTTTTAATGCTTTAAACCTGACCCTGTAACTTAGATGACACTTAAAGAGACAAAAAAGAAATACGAGAAAAAATGGCTTCAGATCCCCGGTGTGGTATCCGTGGGTATCGGTATGAATAAACAAGGACAAAGAGTGATCCGTATCGGCATGGCCCTTTCCAGCAATTCCTGGCCGGAAGAGATTCCCAAAAATGTTGAGGGATATCCCGTCGAAACCTATTACTCCGGGAAGATCAATGCCGGCGGGTAAAAATCAACATCTACTCATGCCATGACTCCGAGTCATGGCATGAGTAGATGTCATGGCCTGCGCATGCTTTCGTATCCGCCGATCACAAGCTCCTCAAACTTCCTTCCCATATAATTTTTGATCATGTCCGTGTTGAACAATTCCGGATTTTCGCGGACCCGTGAATCCGTATGATGCTCAGCGTTCACCAGGCTCGCAAACATCAGCCGGTAGCCCCCGAAGTTCCAGGTCTGCCTTCCGTAAGGAGCATCACTCGCGCAGGCAATCTGCCGGTTATGCGGTTCCCCGGCCAGGGTATAAGTAATAAAATCACTTTCAATATGGGTATCACGCTTGGCACTTTGTATGAAAAACAGATTTTTATTGGTCAGACCCATCTCCCTGGTTTTCAGGTATAATGCTTCACCTTCCAGATACCCGGCCCCCCCACCTCCCATATGCACCCCGATGATCCGGGTCTCCGGGAAGGATTTTGCAATCTTTTCAAGTCCTTCGGCAGGTGTATATAACGTATCCGCACCATAATGAAATGCAGCCATCGCTTTATGTTCCTGAATTTTTTCAACCACACCAATCACCTCATCACTATCGATAGGATAGGCATTCTGCGCCGGATTCATTTTTACAATGGGGAATCCCAACTCCTGGATGCAATATTCGGTCAGTTCAAGTGCTTTTTCCAGCCCCAGCGCCCTGGGATCGGTCCACCCGGCCGGGATCAGTTTTTCAGGGTATTTCCCGGCCATTTCTGCAATATACCTGTTGGCCTTCAATAACTGTTGAAAATTAACTTCCTTGTCCTTTTCATAAGGCGTTACGGCCGGGTTTTGCCAGACCAGCGACATATCAACCCCTGCCATTTCCATTTCAGCCAGCAAGTCTTCCGCAGATATGGGCTTACCATGATAATAATTCCTTGATTGCCTGTATTTTTCAAGCAGGTCAGGTGGTAAATTTTCCAGCTCGGTGATGTGCGTGTCCGCATCAATGACCAGGTTGTTCCTGTTCCTTTTTAAAAAATCAAGCTGGATGTTCATCCTTTCCAAGGTAGAATTTTCCATAAACGGGCTCATTAATTATTCAAACCGGATTGCTTCTTTCAAAAATAGTTCACCGGGTTTAAAATTTATTTTTTCTGCAAGTACAGGATTCCACCAGATCCTGATCTGGGAATTACTTGTCCGGGAAATGGTTGAAACCTCTGCTCCATTCGAAATCTTCAACGCTGTTTCACCTGCCCATATTCCCTGTTCACTTTGCACTTTTGTGACACCCACCACCACGTACGGCATCATAAAATCATCACAGGTGATCAGAGGCACCCGGATCGATTCCCTGATAAAACGGATCGCCTCTTCATGGTCCCAATCCCTGACAGCCCCATTGGTGGGCATATAAATCGCATCGGCCGTTTGGCTGGCTTCCATAAAATATGCTTTCCATTCCTCAAAAGTGCTGGCCAGGAGATATTCTGAGGAGATCCCTGCCTTTTCCAGGATAGCAGAAATAAACGTTATGTTTTTCTGTTCCGAGGCAGAGTTTTCAGACAGGATCGCCACCCTCGTCATCTGCAGACCCTGTTCTTTTAATATGCCGATGCCTTTTTCGACGGGAAGGATTTCCAGCATGCCGGTAATATGATCCTCCGGTAACCCGTAGGGTTCCGCCGTCCAGTTGACCCCACAAAAGATGATTGGGATCCTGCTTCCAAGAAGGTAAGGCACCACTAAATGTTGAACGGCATTATCATCCGAAACAATTAATACACCGGGATTATAGTCCTCAATAAGTTCTATTATCTCACGGGCTTTCTTCTGTATCGAGGCCTCCTCCTGGTTCCGTTTTGTATCCATGTAAACGATTTTTAAATCGATTCCCCGGTTTTCAACTGTAGCTTTTATTCCCGCTGCAATCTCATCGCTGGAAGGATATCCGGGATGGTATGAATTTACATACAGGATGCGTGATATTTCCTGCTTCCCCCCGCATGAGGTCATCCACAGGGATGACAACAGGAGCAAAATATGAATAAAAAATTTATAATCCGTCATTCAAAAATCATTTCGTTTCCCTGATCTTTCTGACCATGAGCCTTGCGTCCTCGCCAAGTGTGGAATATATGGCCTCATAAGCCGGTAATGTCGCTTTTTCAAAGGCACTCCTGTCCGGATAGGTAAAGATAACACCTTCTTCCTTCATTTTAGCCTCCAGTTTCCGGTCCAGTTTTTCCATATAATTCAATTGCCATGTACTGGATTCTTTCAGGCATTCCATTGTCAGTTCCCGATCTTCTCTGGAAAGTTTATCCCAGAATCTTTTTGATGCGGTCACATAGGCGCTGTTATAGATATGATGCGTCATGGCGATGTATTTCTGGGATTCGTATAACCGCCCGAACCAGATATTCTGCAGTGGATTTTCCTGTCCGTCCACCACGCCCTGGACCAGGGCTGTATATAATTCCGAGAAACTGAGGGGTGTCGGGATCGCTCCAAGGCTTTTCAGGGTTTCTATCTGTGCCGGGTTTTCAGGAACTCTTATTTTTAATCCTTCCAGATCTGAAGGTTCATTGATCTCCCGGCCGGTGGTGG
>JAGTVG010000525.1 GCA_018224645.1 Cyclobacteriaceae bacterium | reverse complement strand
ATATTAACCTCACCGACATGAGCAGGAAAAAAATCCCCAGGAACACAATACCCAGCAAAACAGTTGTCATCTTATTCTTTTATTTTTGTACAAATTTAATCGTTATAATAAATAACGAACAATTTCTTTTGAATGTTTTCAAAAGAAACCGGTGTAAATTGGCTGAAAATTAGACATTATGAAAAAACCGGTATCAAAGCCCGATCCAGATCGAAAAAGTAAACTGGAAGCCTTCGACAGGTTACTGACCATCATGGATGAACTCAGGGAAAATTGCCCCTGGGATAAAAAACAGACGCTGGAGTCCCTGAGGCATCTTACCATCGAGGAAGTATATGAACTTTCCGACGCTATCCTTGAAAACGATCTGAAGGGAATCAAAAATGAATTGGGGGACATCCTGTTGCACCTGGTGTTTTATGCCCGTATTGGCGCTGAACAGGGAAAATTCCATATCGGTGATGTACTAAACGGGATCTCTGTAAAATTGATCCACCGTCATCCTCATGTATATGGGGATGGGGTCGCAGCTGACGAAGAGGAGGTCAAGCAGAACTGGGAAAAGATAAAACTTCGGGAAAAGGGGAATACTTCCGTGCTGGGTGGTGTGCCCAATTCACTTCCGGCCCTTGTGAAAGCCATGAGGATCCAGGAAAAGGCAAGGGGCGTAGGTTTTGACTGGGAAAAAAAGGAACAGGTCTGGGAAAAGGTACAGGAAGAAATGGAAGAATTTCATCAGGAATTCAACCATTTCAATGAGGGTAAAATCGATAAGGATACGGCCACCAATGAATTCGGGGATCTTCTGTTTTCACTCGTGAATTATGCCAGGTTCATAGATATCAACCCCGAGGAGGCCCTCGAAAAGACCAACAAAAAATTCATCAAAAGATTCCAGTACCTTGAGAAAGAATCGGGAAAGAAAGGAAAAAAAATTTCCGAAATGTCACTGGAGGAAATGGATGTTTATTGGGAAATGGCTAAAAAAAATAAGTGAACCGGAGTTTATTTGGTTGCAGTCTGATGTTATCATAATTGAAAAATGACGAAATATGATCAGGATCTATCACAATCCAAGATGCAGAAAAAGCCGCGAAACCCTGCAGATCATCAAGGAAATGGGCCATGAACCTCAAATTATCGAATATCTCAAGGAGCCCCCTTCTGCAGACGAAATTGTAGGTTTTCTTGATAAAATGGACATGAAACCGGAAGACCTCATCCGAAAGGGAGAATTACTTTACAGGAAGGAATACAAGGGAAAAACAATGAGAGATGAGGAATGGATTGAGGCGATGATAAAAAATCCCGTGCTGATTGAAAGGCCCATCGTGATCTCCGGAGACCGCGTGGTACTGGGCAGGCCATCCGAAAGAGTCAGGGATATTCTTTAGTAAAAAAGCGCATGCCATGACTCCAGGTCATGGCATGCGTTTTTTTACTAACGGATAAACTCCGGCTCCTTAATTTTATCGTCCTCAACCAGTACACGTATCATTCTGGGGTCCTTCCGGGGCTCGGATTCAAACGGATGACTTGTCCACACTGGGGCATAAATGGTAAACTTATCCTGGCGGGTTGCTGTGGCATAATACCAATAGGGGAAAAATAAGGACTTCGGATGATACAAATAGGCGCCGAATATCACCTCCCCTTCACAAACCACTGCAAACGGAAGACACCATTTCATATACTCAATATTGATTGTGGAAAGCCGGTTGATGGCAGATTCAAGCAGTGAAAAAGCGAAATATACGGTATCGTATCCAACGATCTCATGATATTCAACCAGCCTTTCTCCAAACAGCCTGATTGAATCAACCGGCAGTTCATGATACATCATCTTGTCGGAAATGCCTTCGATCAGATAAATGGCCATTCGGTCTTTAGGGATCTCCGTAAGACGCACCGTTTCCTCAGGTTGAGGTACTTCACTGCATCCTGTGGAGAAAAGAAATACGGCCGATAGGATGTAAAAGCTTTTCCGGATCACATATATAAAAACAAAAATGAAAATGATTTAGATCGTATTTGTCTGTTTTTTTTTTATAAAACTCATGCCATGTCTCAAAGTCATGGCATGAGGTTAGTTAAATAATCATATTTTTTGCCATTTTTGTTGGCTAATTCCTAATGGCATGAAAGTACTGAAATTCGGAGGTTCCTCCGTTGGCTCCTCGGGTAACATCAAACTGGTGTCCCAGATTATTGGAGATTATATTAATAAGGGTGAAAGACTGGCAGTAGTCACTTCGGCCATGATGGGTGTGACCAACGACCTGGTGAAGGTTGGCAATATGGCTGCGGTGGATGATGAAAACTATAAACAACTTTCCGATCAGATCATCAGCCGGCACATTGAGGCGATAAAATCGCTCATTAACATAAAATCACAGAGCAGCATGATTGCCCAGCTGAAATTTTTAACCAATAATCTTGAGGACCTGCTGCATGGCGTATTCCTGCTGAAAGAATTATCGCCAAGGACGCTGGATCTCGTTTTAAGTTTTGGCGAACGTTTTGCCAGCATGATCATTTCAGCCTATCTCAACCAGCTTGGCATTTCCACCGAATGGCTGGATATGAGGCAGCTCATCAAAACAAATAATAATTTCGGTAATGCAAAGGTCATTGAAGAGGCTTCATTCGATAATATCCAACGGTATTTTGAGATCCACCATAAATTACAGATAGCGACAGGATTTATCGGATCAACACTGAAGGGAGAAACGACCACCCTTGGCCGCGGAGGCTCGGATTACACAGCCGCCTTGATCGGGGCAGCCCTGGACGCTGTTGAAATAGAGATCTGGACGGATGTGGATGGGGTAATGACCACTGATCCGAAAAAAGTGAGGAATGCTTTTCCGCAACCAACCCTTTCGTATATCGAAGCCATGGAAATGTAGATCGTTAGAGCGTCGTGT
>JAGTVG010000524.1 GCA_018224645.1 Cyclobacteriaceae bacterium | reverse complement strand
TATCCTGCATGTCCTGAAATTTTAAATAAAACCTTAATCATCATAAGCCAATAATCTTGCAGGGGATCATAATTTCTTTTAAGTTTATTCACTTTTTATTCAAAGCGGTAAGGAATGAAAACTAACTGGCCATAAAATCACTTTTTAAAGAAATCCGGACATGAGCATACCAAGAAGACAATTTATTAAACTCAGTTCCCTGGCAACTTTATCAGCGCCATTCTTAGTTCAGGGATGCAGCCTGGATGGAAAAAAGGGCATGACAGATAATCCTGCTGCGGAGGATATTTACCGATTATTTCAGGAACCGCCGGATAGGTCAAGGGTTTTCGTCAGGTGGTGGTGGAACGGGGATATGCTGACTGAAGAAGAGATTATCCGCGAGCTGGATATCATGAAGGACGCGGGTATCGGAGGTGTCGAGATCAATCCCATAAAGTTGCCTGCGGGTTCGGATCCCGTTGGTTATAAAGCACTGGAATGGTTGAGTGATGAATGGGTGGATATGCTTCAGGTGACGCTGAAAGCGGCGAGGGAGCGAGGCATTATCTGCGATACGATTGTAGGTTCAGGCTGGCCTTTTGGAGGCGAATTTCTGGACCGGGTGGAACAGACCCAGTTAATGACCTTCGGCACCATCGACCTGGAAGGTCCCGGTACATACCGGCTTTCGAGGAAGTCATTGCTGGAACAGGTAGATCCGGCCATTCATTCCAAGTATGATCAGGTTCACAAGGAAATCACCGAAGTTCGGCTTATCCCGGCCAGTATGAATGAATTCGATCCCGGAAAGGATCTCAGTGGCCTGTTATCTGATGATGAAATCCATGTTGAAGTTCCGGAAAACAACTTCGTCCTGTATTACCTCGTCAAACTCACAGGTTTTCAGGCTGTGATCAACGGGGCCCCGGGAGCTGCCGGCCCTGTGTTAAACCATTACAATAAGTCGGCGGTTGAAAAATACCTGACCAGGATGTCCGTGAGACTTCACAGAAGCCTGGGTTCCCTCGGAGATCATTTCCGGGCTATGTTCTGCGACAGTCTGGAAATGGAAGGGGCCAACTGGGTGGACGATCTGCCTGAGGAATTTCTGAAACGCCGGGGATATGATCTGAAACCATACCTGCCTTTTGTCCTGTATAAAATAGGGCATATGGGTAATCCTGTTGAAGAACCCTATGGGACACAGTTTTCTCCGGAAGTTGGGAAGATCCTTGAACGGGTCAGGTATGATTTTTACATCACCCGGCTTGAATTGTTCAGGGAGAGGTTTATCGACACATTCAATGACTGGTGTCACAGCAACAACGTCAGCTCCAGGATCCAGGCCTATGGACGGGGCTATCATCCCCTGGATGCGAGCATGTATATTGATATACCGGAATGTGAGACCTGGCTGCGCGAAACGGTGGGAACGGAATTTGCGAATACGGGCTGGCAGGGAAGGGCATATTCAGTCATCAATAAATTTGTCGCCTCGGGTGCGCGGCTGGCTGGAAACAGAATGGTCAGTTGTGAGGAAATCACCAATACTTCCATGGTATTCAATGCTTCGCTGGAGACCATCAAGGTCACCGGCGACCAGAGTAACCTTTCGGGGGTAACCCATTCCGTGTTGCATGGGTTCAATTATAGCCCGCCCGAAGCTCCTTTCCCGGGATGGGTACAATACGGAACCTTTTTTAATGAAAAAAATCCCTGGTGGCCTTATTTCAGGTTATGGTCTGACTACAAAGCACGCCTATCCAGTGTTTTTCAGCAGGCAGAACCTTTTGCGGATATTGCCATCCTGCATCCGCTGGCCGATATGTGGATGAAATTCGGCCCGCAGCGGGACCCTTTCCCGGTAGTGAATTATCCTGAATACCAGCACAATGTATGGGAAGCCATCCAGCAGAATGGGTTTGGCTGTGATTACGTAAGCGAACAGGTGCTGGAGGAAGCATCCTTTGAAACGGGGAAAATGAAGTATGGAACGCGGAACTATACAACCTTGATTCTCCTGGAAGTAGAGGCCATCCGTCCGGAATCGGCTGAAGCGATCCGGAAATTCGCGGAGGCAGGAGGCAGGATTATTTTTATTGGGAAGTTGCCGGATGGTTCGCCCGGGTATTTGAACCATGCAGAAAATGACCGAAAAGTGAAGGAAACCATGGGACTGGTTGTTGATTCAAACCAGCAACAGGTCGGTGTATTCCGCACTCCTGAAGGAAACATGATTGCCTGGTTTCAGGATATGGCCCGTCAGTTCAGGCTTCAGTCTTCCCTCAGGATCCACAATCCACATCCTTTTATTAACCAGGTATATTTCAGGACGGATGACCTTGATATCTTTTTTATCGCTAATTATTCAGTTTTGAACCCATATTTCCTGAGCGTGAAATTTGACATCCCGGGAAAGATCCCATGGCTCTGGGATCCGGAAACCGGACAAAGGAAAAAAATTCCGTCAGAATCTGCCGGTGGAGAGATGTCCCTTGATTTCGGACCAGCGGAAACCAAGCTGATCGTATTTGACGGGGACAGGGATGGGGAAATAATGGAAAAGGTTGAAACTGCCCTGGGAGATCCTGTTGCCGCCGAAGGGCCATGGACCATCCGGCTCAATCACGTGGATGGAAGTTCTGTCGAAATTCAACGGGAAGAACTTTTCGATCTGAATGAGGATGAACAGTTCCGGAATTTTGCCGGTGTGATAACCTACAGGATCGAGAAAGTTGTACAGCAACCTGAAAACTTTAAATTCATCGACCTTGGCAGGGTAACGGGTGTCTCTGAACTGAAACTTAATGGAGAATCCCTTGGGGTGAGATGGTATGGGAATCACCGGTATCCGCTGACAGGCCGGTTGAAAAAAGGGACGAATGACATGGAGATCAGGGTGACTACGGTTTTGGGCAATTACATGAAATCCCTGCAGGATAACCGGACCGCACAACGGTGGACTTCCCGGCAGGATTACCAGCCTATGGGTCTGCTCGGACCGGTTGTATTTTATCCGGGATTTGACGCATGAATATATGATCATGAAGAAGAAAAAATCCTGGATGGTACGACGCGATTTTCTTGGGAGGATGGGCCTGGCTGCAGCCGGTACTTTTCTGTTGGGGGGTATTAAGCGCCAGGCTGCACAGGCAAAAGATATTGATAAGGATTTCCCGGCAATCAAAAAGATCGACCTGCATACCCATATTTCTTCCGATGCAACTTACCTGCGGGAGGTGATGGACCGGTTGAACCTGAAAATGGTAACCATCTGCAATGAGGGGTTAAAGCCGGACAGGCTTGCCGCCCAGATAAAAATCGCCCGTGAAATTCATCAAAAAGCCCCGCGTTATTATGCCTGGTGCACCACATTTGACCTTAACGGCTTTGGTTTGGCCGGATGGACAGACAGGGTCCTTGCCGGACTTCAGGATGATTTCAATAGGGGTGCCCTCGGGGTAAAGGTCTGGAAGGAGATCGGCATGCAGTTGAAGGATGACCACGGCAATTTCATCCAGGTCGATGATCCGCGTTTCCATCCGGTTTTTGAATTCATTGAAAAGGAAAACAAAACCTTGTTCATGCATATCGGTGATCCGCCGTCCTACTGGCAGTCTTATGGTCCGGATGGTCGTCCGGATGCCTGGTACCGTGAGGGCAGGGGAGTCTGGAACCGGATCGGTGAATTCAAGGGTGAGGTATCCTGGGAAACTTTGATGAAAGCCCGGGACCAGGTACTTGAGCGGTTCCCGGGACTGCGGGTGATTGGCTGTCATCTGGGAAGTATGGCGCATGATGTGAGCATGCTGGCGAAAAGGTTGGACCATTATGATAGTTTTGCCGTTGAAACATCTTACACGATGCGTGAACTGGCCGGCCAGCCCCCTGAAAAGGTCCGGGAATTCTTCCTGAAATACCAGGACCGCATCATGTACGGATCCGACATTTCCGGTGGCCTTGTGGGCACGCCCTTCCTGGTGGATATGGCAAAGATCAGGGAAAGGTGGACAGCAGAAGAGGTCGAACAACTGAAAACGGATTTAATTGACCAATACCACCGGGAATTCGACTATTTTTCCACGGACAGGGAACAGAATTTTGGTGATTTCAGCTTGCCGTGTCTTAACCTTCCGGATCAAGTGCTCGAGAAGATCTTTTACCGGAATGCAGTTCGTTGTTTGCCTGGAGTGGACCATAATTTCCCATGAACAGGAATCGGCTGTTCATCTATTGTCTGTTTACAGGTTAACGGTGTTACTGCCGGCAGAATTTAAATCTAGAGCGAAATGGCCAGGGACTCCGTTCAGGGTCTCTGCAATGCCTTGAAATAAGGCATCTGATCCAGACCCTCAAAATAACTCCAGTAGGTATGGC
>JAGTVG010000523.1 GCA_018224645.1 Cyclobacteriaceae bacterium | reverse complement strand
GTTCAGCTAACTCGGATGACGATGGCATTGTCCGGATAAAAGGTACCTCCAATACGGCTCTGGCCAGCAGGATCGCATCCCAGTTATCCAAAGCTTTTGATGCGGGTGAAGATAGGGACGATGATGATGACATTGACGATGATGATGATGACGATGATGATGATGATGATTAGGAGTCAATAATGCCGGATTCACATTCCTGAAGGCGCTATTATTTTAGCGCCTTTTTTTTCCAGGCCTTTGTCGTTCCATGACATTCACCAGAAATTTTTTTTGGATTTAAGGGTAATGGCCGGAACCCGGGGTCTTTTGAATGCTACTCCGGAGGGGTTGTATGATGCCGGAGGGGTCGTATTATAAAAGCAGTTTATCGAAAGTTCCCTGAACTCCGGATGCGTTCTATTACGGTTGGCTGAAAATCATGGATGCTTTACTTCAGCGGCGATCAATCATCAGGGTCCGTTTTGCGAGACGCTGACGGAGGAGAAGAATGGGGAAGAAAGCCGAATGGAACCGATACTGGATATGGCAAAACGAGATTACATAACCCGATCACGCCATTCGGTTGCAAAGGCCAGTTTCAAAAGGGCAGGCAGGCCCAATAAGCATTATGTTAAAGTTTGTTAAAATCTGCGACATATTGGCATGTTCTTCCGTATTATTCAAACGGATGGAATAGTATTTGAATATATCCATTTGTTAGTTAAAGAAGGAAGATAAAAAAGCAATGAGAAAAATCAAGTCAAACGTTAAAGTCAGCAGCATTATGAAAAATTACATGGTAACGGCAATAATTGCATTGGTTGTTTCACTTGGGGTTGTATTTACTGTGCCGGAATTTTTCCAGCAAGGAAATACGCTGAAAATAGAACATCTCAATGGGATTCCTGCACAGGGTGCACTATACACGGTGAATGATAAAGACGAAGTGGTACCGTTGGATTTTACCCGGGTTGCAGAAAAGGTAATGGACGCGGTTGTCCACATTAAATCTTCACAGACTATGCCATACGCATCCCAGGGACCTCAGCAGTACAAAATGCTGCCGGATCCATTCCGGGATTTTTTTGGCGATGAATTCTATGAAAGATTTTTTAATCCACGGGATCGGTATCAGAATCCCCGGCAACCTGAAAATCCCCAGGTCCGGGTTGGATCTGGTTCCGGAGTGATCATTAATGATGAAGGATATATCGTCACCAATAATCATGTAATAGCCGATGCCGATGACATCGAGGTAACGCTGCATGATAACCGGACATACAAGGCGACTGTGATTGGTACGGACCCGAGCACCGATCTTGCCCTGATTCAGATCAAGGAAAAAGGCCTGCCTACATTACCGCTGGTCAACTCCGATGATGTAAGGGTAGGAGAATGGGTATTGGCCGTAGGCAATCCATTCAACCTGAATTCGACCGTCACGGCGGGGATCGTGAGTGCCAAATCAAGAAACATCAGGATCCTGCAGGATCTGAATGCCATCGAATCATTTATCCAGACAGATGCTGCGATTAATCCGGGTAACAGTGGGGGTGCGCTGGTCAATCTCCAGGGGGGATTGATCGGGATCAATACCGCCATTGCCAGTCCAACCGGGGCTTATGCCGGATATGGATTTGCCGTACCTTCCAACCTGGTAAACAAGGTGGTTGAAGACCTCCTGAAATATGGTGCAGTACAACGGGGATATTTAGGGATCACCATTCGCGGGATTGACGGAAATCTGGCGAAAGAAAAAGATCTTGAAGTAACAAAAGGGGTATATGTCGACAGCGTATTAGAAAAAAGCGCCGCCATGGAAGCTGGCCTCAAACCCGGGGATGTCATCAGGGAGGTTGATGGCGTTAAGGTTGCCACCGCACCGGAACTACAGGAATTGATAGCCACCCACAAACCCGGAGATCAGGTTGCATTGAAAGTAATCCGCGACAATCATGATCTTGATATGCATGTCACCCTGAAAAACAGGGAAGGCAACATTGGCCCGGTTTCATCAGAAAGGAAGGAAATTTTCAGCATTCTTGGTGCGGAATTCAAGGACCTGGATAAAGACACGGCCAAAAAGCTTGATATCGAGGGTGGGGTGCAGGTGACCAGGCTGTTTGCCGGAAAACTCACAAAATTCACGGATATGCGGGAAGGATTTATCATCACGAAAGTGGATGGCAAACCGGTTAAAAATACAAAGGAGCTGACATCAGAGCTGGAAAACAAAAAAGGTGGAGTATTGCTCGAAGGCATATATGAAGATTTGCCCGGTGAATATTATTATGCATTCGGACTGTAAGATATGAAGAGATGACATCTTTTGGAAAGATGTCATCTCTTGCTAACCGGAATAACAAACAGAACTTTATTTAAATTCCCATAATTATATCACTAAAGTACGGGTCCCAGGGCCCGTATTATTTTTTGCCTTAAAGTAAATACTCATGCCATGACTCTGAGTCATGGCATGAGTATTTACTTTAAGGCCGGAAATTTTAAACGAATTATTTTTTACCTTGCAGATTTCCCATAAATTGAAGGCATCATGATGATCAGATATGCATTCGTCTTTCTTTTGTTGCTGGCCTTCAATGCCGGATGCCGGGAAAATGAGAAGATCTACCGGTTCAGGGCAGGGCATGTCGCGAATACCGATCATACCTGGCACAAAGGACTTGTCTACTTCAGCGAGATCGTCGGGGAACGTTCGGGAGGTAAAATAATAGTTGAAATTTATCCGAGCGAACAGCTGGGAAAGGAGATTGAACTGATCCGGAGTATTAAAACGGGTATTGCCGACATGACCATCACCGCCGGAACCCTTCAGAACTGGACCGATATCGTAGCCTTTTCCGATATGCCATTTATTTTCCGTGATACGGTCCATATGAAAAAACTTGCCGAAGGTACCATCGGTAAATTTATGGAACAACGGATTCTCGAAGAAACAGGATTACGGATTATCGCCTACTTCCAGCGGGGTCCCCGGCACCTTACCTCGAACAGACCCATCACCAGACCCGATGAACTCAACGGTTTTATCCTGAGAGTTCCCAATGTGCCTTCTTATACAGTTGCCTGGAGTGCACTTGGGGCCAATCCAACCCCGATGGCCTTGTCAGAAGTATTTACCTCCCTTCAGCAGGGTACGATCCAGGGACAGGAAAATCCTCTTGCCATGATCAGCAGCACCAATTTATATGAAGTCCAGGACTATGTAAACCTGACCGGACACCTCCTGGCCTGGGGGTATGTGGTAGTGGGTGATAAAAAATTCAGCGAAATGCCGGAATACCTGCAGAAAATTTTTCTGGATGCAGCAGCTGAAATGCAGGCCTATGAACACAGTCTTTTTCTGCAGAATGAAAACCTCCTCAGGGAGGAGCTGGAACGCAGGGGAATGACCTTTGTCGAAGTTGACAGAGAGGCATTCCGGGAAATCGGCGCTCCCGCTGTATACCAGAGTCTGTCACCTGAAATGCAATCATTGTATGATGAAATAGTAAATATCAAATGATGCAGCACAATAAAATCATCACGAAAATATTGCAATATGGGACGCTGGCCGGCGCTTTCGGGCTGATCTTCACCGTTATATTCCAGATCCTGACCCGCAGGTTTTTTGTTGAATTTGCACCTTCATGGACCGAAGAGGCGTCAAGGTTCTTCTTTGTCTATGCAATCAGTTTTGCTGCCGGACTTGCACAAAAGGATGATTATTTTGTGAGTATGGATTATGTCTATCGAAAATTCAAGCCAGAGTTCAGGAAGGTCGCAGACTTGATCATCCATATGATCTCCTGTATCCTGTTCCTGCTTATGGCGGTTTTTTCAGTCCAGTTTATTTATCTGGGATCTATCGAAACTTCACCCAGCCTTGGATTATCCATGGCAATAGCGTTCACGAGCATGTTGATCATGAGTGGATCCATCTTTTATTTTTTATTGATTCAATTGATTCAAAAGGTCAGAACCTCCCGCAAATGATATTGTTATTGGTCGTAACGTTCAGCATATGCCTTGTGCTCCGGTTTCCAATCGCATATGCCATTGCCATTTCCTGTCTGCTGTATGTAGTCCTGAAAGGAATTCCACTCATTGTGCTGCCATTAAAAATGTACAGTGGAATCGATGTTTTTGTATTGCTGAGCATTCCGGGATTTATTTTAGCCGGTAACCTGATGAATCATGGCGGAATCACTGAAAAGATCATTGATTTTTTCAATCATTTATTTGGACATATTCGCGGTGGATTATCATTGGCCAATATCGGGGCTTCCATGCTTTTCGCCGGAATCTCAGGAACAGCGGTCTCGGATACGGCCAGTATCGGTTCTGTGTTGATCCCGGCCATGAAGAAGGAGGGATATAAGCCCGATTTTGCCTGCGCAGTAACTGCAGCATCCTCTACGGTAGGCCCGATAATCCCACCCAGTGTTCCCATGATCATCGCAGCTACACTGACTGGTCTGTCAGTTGGAAAACTTTTCCTTGCGGGTGCCATACCCGGTTTGATGCTCGGCCTGGGTTTTCTGGGAACCGCTTACATGATATCCAAAAATCAACCGCATAATAAACGGGACCGCAGCTCGACCATAAAGATCCTGAAAGGATTTATTGATACATTCTGGGCATTGCTCATGACGTTTATCATTCTTTTCGGGATCATCGGAGGATTTTTCACCCCAACGGAAGCATCGGTAGTCGCCGTCCTTTATGCTGCATTTATCGGGATATTTGTGTACCGGAAATTAAACATGAAGGATATTCCCGCGATCGTACTGGAATCATTTAAAACCTCCTCTTCGCTCATGATCCTGGTTGGTTTTTCCAATTTACTCGGCTGGATCCTGGTCACTGAAAAACTGCCCCTGCTGATTTCCGAAAGCCTCCTCGGTTTCACCACCAATAAATACATACTCCTGCTCCTGATCAATTTAATTCTATTGGTGGTAGGCACCTTCATGGAGACCATTGCAGCTTTGCTGATCCTTTTTCCGGTATTGTTGAATGTTGCGACTTCGGTGGGTGTCGATCCCATTCATTTTGCCGTTATTGCCGTGCTGAACCT
>JAGTVG010000522.1 GCA_018224645.1 Cyclobacteriaceae bacterium | reverse complement strand
TGCCCTTTTGAGACAGCCTCATGAGTGTTCCCGTCAGTCCATCCTCACCTTAATGATCAACGATGAAATGAGGGTAATCACCCCGATCATCAGGATGGAATAAACGATCCCGAAAAGATCGGCCACAATGCCGGAAATGACGGCCCCAATGGCATAGCCAAGGTCCCGCCAGAGCCGGAATACTCCGATGCTCCGGGCACGCTGCTGCGGATGGGTGAAATCGGCGATTGCTGCCATGAAAGTGGGGTAAACCACCGCTGTTCCGATCCCCAGCAGAACACCCATTGCGGCAAACTGAAAAAAAGTGGCGGACTGTGCCAGGACGATGATGGCCAGACCTTGCAGCAGCATTCCCCAGAACAGCATGGACTTTTTCCTGAAATGGTCGGCCATCTTGCCGGTGACCAGCTGGGCTATGCCCCATATGATGGGATAGATGGCGACCAGCTTGCCGGTTTCTGCCAGCGTAAATCCCTTTGAAACCAGCAGGATCGGTAAAAGTCCCCAGATCATCCCGTCATTCAGGTTGTTTACCAGACCCGCCTGGGTGATAGAGCCCAGGTTTTTATCGGTCCAGCTCGTTTCCCTGAAAACATGATGCAGCAATTTAACCCTGCTCGTCCTGGTTTCGGCAGTTACATGATGAACGGTGTCCTTAACCAGCAACCAGCTGCCCAGCAGGCCGGCTATTACAAAGGCGATACCCAGGTAAAACGGGTACGGGCGCAGGCCATATTCAGAGGCAATCAATCCGGTAAAAAAAGCGACCACACCGACGGCAAGATATCCGGCCGATTCATTCAGGCCCATGGCCAGTCCCCGGTTTTTCTCCCCGACCAGGTCGATTTTCATCACCACGGTGCTTGACCAGGTAAGTCCCTGGTTAATCCCCAGTAAAATATTGGCCGCGACAACCCAGTTCCATCCGGGGGCATAGATCAGCATGAAAGGAACAGGCAATCCGATCAGCCAGCCGATAGTCAGCAGGTTTTTCCTGCCCACTTTATCGGCCAGGACACCCATATAATAATTGGTGATTGCCTTGGATATGCCGAAGACAACGATAAAGGAAAGAATGGCCGTATTGGCTTCAATTCCGAAATCAGACTCGGCAATCTGCGGGAGAATGGTGCGTTCCAGTCCGACCATGCCTCCCACGAATGTGTTGATAATGACCAGCAGGGTGAACTGCCTCCAGTTTTCCTTTAATCCCAGTTTTACATTCATAGATCCGGAATATGAAGCCAATTTAAAACCGTTTACCGCTCTGAACAAACGAAGAAATTGTAAATTTTCAAAATAAATCTGCCTGATATTCCTATTCATGCCATGACTTGAAGTCATGGCATGAATAGGAATAGAAATTTAAAACCTGGCACAGGTTTTCCTGCCATATGGCCAACACCAGGATCTGTGCAAATGGCGGAGAAGACTTATGATTTACGAATCGCGATTTACGAGTTGCGATTCGCGATTTCTCCGGTGAGTGTCTCGATATGACACTGTTGAGTTTACCTCATGTAAGATCCCTGCGGATCCAGGAAAATCTCAAAAAATATTCAGAAAGTATTCTTTAACTTATTACATTTATGCATCCATGGCACTTATCATACCAGGAGCCGAATTCATTGAAATACAGTCATCCTGTTTATGAAAAATTTGAATCTTGACCCATCATCCGGCCAGGTTGCCATCAGGATCCTAAAAAAAAATTTATGTCTGCTGAAAGTACCAGGTTTACTGCTTTTAATAACCTGGACAGGAGCCTGTCACCATTCAGCGGAAGATCATCATAAAAATGACCGTGAACTTCGTATCAGGATCGAGCCAATACTGATCCCCCAGCTTGGTGCGGAGCACCTTGGAAATATCAAAAGGGGAACGTTTCTCCTGATTGATCTGCAATGACATACCTGGATTCCCTGCCTGGCCTGCAGGAAGGCCCCTGAATGACATCGGGCCGGAAGATCCGTTTAATCCTTTACGGAAACCCGGTTAATTCACTTTTTGCTTTTATTCGAAATCAGTCTCCCTGACCTGCTTTTTCTCCCTTCTTGCATCAATTGCCACGCGGAGTTCCTCACGGACCGATCCTCCATTCCTAACTGCCGGGATTAAATAAACGGGATGAGTCCGGTCGGAGGTGTTCATCAATATGTTGGAGAGCCCGACGAGGCGTAGCAGGAATGGTTCCTCAAGCCTCAGATCCTTCACCCTGAAGAGTTCCAGTTCATCCGTAGTTTTTGAAAAGATCCCTTTTCCTTCAATGATCCGCTGATCGGTGATCTCGATGGTCCATGTCCTGACCAGGAGGTATTTCCATATGGCAATGAATATGGGTATGATCAGCCAGCAGAAAAGAAAACACAATACATAGGTCCCGAAATTTATCCATTGCGACGGATGGCCTTTCCAAATCAGTTTTTCTTCCATGGAATTCATTTAAAGTGAAAACAAGGTTCAGAGAAAGCAATTTATTAAATTATCTGATAAGTTTATAAAGCCTGATCCTCTTTCTATGGAATACGTCTGGAACAGGAAAAATTCAGTTTCCGGGTAACGGGGGCAGGTTAAAATGGGGCGCGGATGAACCGGGCAGAATCCGACGCAAAAGATGCTTCTGATTCCAGAAAGCAGATGTACCACAATGACTCGCGGGAATTAAACCAGCAAAAAATTATTTAAACGGATTAATTTCCTTCAATGCTTGTTGAAAATCCTTGGGAAAAGGACATATAGGATATTATAAAAAATGAAGATTAGTATTTTCAGGCCAGCCTGCCGGAATTGCCGGAGCAACGTTTACAGGCTGGCTGAAAATGTTCATTACCAGGAATGAATCAGATTTCTCATTTGATCTGGCCCCTGATCTCACCACCACCGAAAGCAATTGTATGGACATTCACATAGGTCTGACCGTCATTGATGGCCGATACAAGGTCCGCAAGAGTCTTTCCTGCAAGCGGGCCAATGAGGTTAGCTGAGGTAATGGTCCCTTCGGCCAGGATCCCGTTGGCACTTGGCACAAGCGGACCGGGGAATAAAAAAGCTACCACCAGGCCACTGACACCCGCTGGAGCCAGGTGAATGTGGGAAGCGAGAACATTATTGATGTTGGCAACGATGAGCTTATAATACAACTCCGAACCATCCGCACTGAGCTGAAATTTTACCTGTCCGACAGCATTCGTCTCTACTGGGGGGACTTCCTCGTCACCCGACAAATGGGCAACATAATTGATAACCCGCTTATTGGCATCGGTACCCGCCAACCCTGGATCCTCAGCATCGGGATTTGCAGTACCTGCCTGCGGGATTACATCCGGCTGTACATCCTGGTTTTCACAAGCCTGAAAACACAGGAAAGAAATTAAAATAACACTTAAGGGGATTAATTTTTTCATGGTCTTAACGTTTAGTTTAACACTAATTATAAATGAACCTCCGCTGGAGATTGTCTTGGATTCATTCAAATTTTAAACGCAGACCAGGAATGAATCTTAAAAGTTACTGAAAATCAAGGAAAAAACAATACAAGAAGGACAATATTTCATTCAGGAAGTTCACCTGAAAGTCAAGATGATCTGCATGGAAGAAAAATAAAAATATGGCTGCCATTGTATCTGCAACCAGCTCCTCCCATTGAATATAACAAGGGGGGTTGGAGGTTTTCCTGCTTATTCCATGAATCAAAGTAATTATTTGATTATCCGGGATATTTTAATAACTTACAAGTTTATATTCTTTTCAACTATTACCAAAAGTACCATTATGGATAACATTAAAACCAAACAAACCATTGAATTATCCGGAACAGCACTGGATGAATTCAGCAACCACTTTTCGGGGTCCCTGATAAGAAAAGATGATCCTTCCTATCATGCGGACCGTCAATTGTGGAATAGAATGATCGACAAGAAGCCGGCATTGATCGCCCGGTGCAGGGATGTATCCGATGTCATTCACGCAGTAAATTTCGCCAGGGAAAACCACCTGCTGGTTGCCGTGCGCGGGGGCGGTCACAATGTGGCGGGAAATGCGATGAATGATGACGGAATCGTCATCGATCTTTCACAGATGCGGACGGTCCGGGTAGACCCGGAAAACAAAACCGCCAATGTCCAGGGTGGTGCCACCTGGGCGGATGTCGATCAGGAAACGCAGGCTTTCGGTCTGGCATGCGCAGGGGGTATCGTGTCAGAAACCGGCGTTGCCGGGCTTACCCTGGGAGGAGGATTCAGCTGGTTTCGCCGCAAGGCCGGAATGAGTATCGATAACCTGATTGGCGCCGAAATGGTCCTGGCGGATGGGCGTTCTGTATATGCCAGCGAAAAGGAGAACAGGGACCTTTTCTGGGCGATCCGTGGCGGCGGCGGTAATTTTGGAATCGTGACTTCCTTTGATTTCAAGCTGCAGGAAATAGGCCCTGAAGTGATGTTTGCCGCTTGTATTTATCCCCGGGCCGAAGCTGAAAGGATCCTGAAATTCTGGGTGGAATATACCCGTCATATTCCTGATGAGGTTACCAGTGACTGCGTCAACTGGTCGGTTCCTGAACATGAGTCATTTCCACCGGAGTTGCATAATCAGCCCATCACCGTGCTGTCCGCTATGTATGCCGGCCCAACTGAAAAAGGCAGGGAAGCCTTACAACCTCTCCGGGAAGTAGCAACACCGCTTCTCGATCTGAGCAATGTATATCCCTATTTGGGAGTACAGAAAATGTTTGATCCGTTCCTGGAAAAAAACAAACTCTACAGCTACTGGAAATGCCTTTTCCTCGAAGATATCCCGGAATCGCTCCAAAAAAGGATTGTAGAAAGGGTCAATGAACTTCCTGCCCCGCAATCCCTGGTGTCCATCCGCAACCTTCAGGGGGCCATCAGCCGTGTGCCGGCAGAGGCGACTGCATTCGGCGACCGCAGCGCCAGGTTCCTGCTGAGCATCGACACCATGTGGCTTGACCCGGAGCAGAATGAAGCAAACATCCAATGGACCCGGGATTTCTGGAATGAAATGCGGCAACATTCACATGGCCAGGTTTATTTCAATTTCAACAGCGACATGAACGGGACTTCCGATATGCTGAAAGATTCCTATGGGCGTAACTATGAAAAGCTTGTGGAGATTAAAACCAAGTATGATCCGGATAATTTTTTCCGCCTGAATGCAAACATTAAACCAAGGCTGGAAATTTAACTCATGCCGCAGGTCGATCCGGCTGATGGATTGGCGTGCATCCGCTGCTTTTCATTTTATTACGGGGAAGCAGCGGGTTCTTATTACCGGGCCAATATTTCAGGTAAAACAAATTCTTTTATTCTGACGTTCCGGCTCTGATATACAGTGATGGAGTTAGATTTTGAAATTCAGGGCTTTTATCGTATTTTCCGTTAATTCTGTTCAATAAAAAACAACCAGGAAGTCCGTCTGCAAGATCATTTAACCAGGATTTGCAGGTGACCATTACCCTTAAATTTGATTAAGACTGTCTCAGGAGGCCAATGAAGTCTTATGCTGAAGGGCCATCCCGATATTTTCCGGATGGAATTGATGGATATAATTTCATTCTTCGGGATATTGACCCTGGCATGGAAATTTCGGGGTCAGGTGCGTGTTCGCATCCTGCCACGCGATCCTATTGGATTTACTATTTCCGGAATGGTGAATTTTCACAGGTGGATATCACGTGGCGCATAAATTATCAATCCGGGTCCGGATAAAGAAAGTTAGAGATAAAATCCTATAAAATGAATTTTCACATTTCCAAAAATGGATGGCTGATCATGGGAACAGCACTGGTCATCGGAATCGCCTTCAGCATTTATTTCCTGGTGTATGTCAAGGACAGGGAAAAAGCGCTGATCGAAAACAATTTCAGGGTACTTCAGCAGATCAGGGAGAATATCAGGGCTCAGGAGAATTATTATAAAAATGCCATTAGCTGCAACCATCTTCCCAACGACCGGCTGACCCCCTGGTACCAACAAGAGGGAATCTCGTTTATTTATGACCATGATGACAGTATTTCATGCGATACCATTGGTTATGTGGAATTTTTTAACAATGACCTGCTCGTCAGAAAGGATGTTTTTGATTACATCATCGTCAGCAAATATGAAGATGAGGCCGGATCCGGTAAAAAGGAACGGGAGATCCTTTATACCAATGCACCGGGGAATGTAGCTGATTCTGTCTTTCAAAAGGAAAACCTGGCTTCATTTTTTGAACTGTCCATTGCTGCCAATCAATATGTGAGTTTCAACCAGAATATAGAAAACAACATCTACATCAGCGGGCTGGTAAACAAGGCTGCATTCGCCCGGCAGAAAAGGGGTGTATCCCTTTTTGTGATCATTATCTTCTCCGTACTCCTTGTCTTCATCATCCTAAACATGCCGCTGATCAAAATGAAGATCATGAGCCGGACGGAATCCCTGAATGCCACTGATGTTGTCCTTTCCGGATCATCCATCCTGCTGGGTTCTGCAGTCCTGCTGATTTTATTGCTGTCCGGGTTGATCTATTTCGTTTCCGAACGGTCGAGAACCCATGAATACCTGGAAGATCTCAGCGTTCAACTTGAAAACCGGTTTAATTCCGAAATGTCGAATATCATTTATCAACTGAGTGATATCCGTGAACAATTTCAATTGAATGCCTCCTTTCATCGGGTTGCAGCCAGAAAAAATCTTCAATTGGGGGAACAGCCTATGAGAAACATGTTTTCCGAAGCGGTCACACCGTATGAAAATGAAAAATACGATGTCGACGGTTATAAAATGTACCGGAATGTGTTGAGCATGAAGGATGATTCACCTGCACGTGTATTCAATTATTACAAACATTTTAATTATATCTTCTGGTGCGATAGTTCCGCCAGGGCACTTGTTTTTATAACTCCTTTTAAAAATCCCTGGTATGTTCAGGACCTGAGTCACCGGAAATATCTAACAAATGTCGTCAATGGACGTCAGTTGAAATTCAGGGATATCAATAAAACGGAAGCTTTAATCGGCTTTGAGTCCATTAAGTCTGTCAATGATGGAACCTATGAAGTGGGTATCGGGATTAACAGCGGAAACAGCACATTGCCCATTCTTGCCATGAGCACCAAATTGTTGTCAGTGATGAACCCAATCCTTCCGGAAGGATACGGATTCTGTATTCTGGATGACCAGGGCAATACGGTTTTCCATTCCAGCATCCAGAAGAACATGAATGAAAATTTCATCGATGAAACGATGAGGACATTCCTGCCAGCCCTGAACAGTCAGACCAGACAATTTAAAAGTGCAACCTACGGCAACAGAATTCATATCATTCATTTCAGGCCTTTGACAAGCATGTCCGGTTATTTTCTGGCCACCTTTACCACGGAAGAATCCTATAATACTCCCTATTCAATGGCCCTGTACAATTCATTGCTGTTATTTCTGGCATACCTTATCATTTTGATGATCCTCTATCTTGTTTTCTATTATATCGTCTATCAGAAAAATAAACTGCTGCGGTCAGGATTTTTATTTGACTGGCTCAGGCCATTCGAAACCACCCCCCATTATTTCAGGTACCGTAAACTATTCCGGCTGAATGTAGTCACGGTTCTCTATCTCCTGATCAGTTCCAGGATCATCTGGTATGAACGGGATATACTGATCAATAATCTGATGCTCACCACCAGTGTGCTCCTGATCTGTTCATTTTATTCCTTATATATTTCGATACCCAGACATATCCAGCTCACTTCCCATCTGACCGGGACAGGAAAAGGTCCAAATTATTACAGGCTTACCTATATATCTGCCGGCGCTATCCTCCTTCTTCTGCTTGTATTAAATCGTCTTGTCATCATTATCGACAGTTATTCTGTCTGGACAGCAGTAACCTTCTGGAAAAATATGGTCATTGCAATCCTGAACTTCGGTCTTGTCTATGCTTTCATCAAGGTTTCCGGAATCCTACGGAAGGAAAAACAGGCGGCCATGGCCGTGAAAGGGACTGAAGGTGAAAAACGGAATCGTGTACCAGTGATCTATCAGGCTTACCTTTTTACCTGGGTGATTATTATTTCCATTCTCCCCATTCACATTTTCTTTGGGATCGCCTATGACATCGAGAATGAAATACTGATCAAGTATAACGCAGCAAGGACCATTCAACACTACACCTTCTGGGACCAGATGATCGATGATGAATTCAAAAACAATTTCAATCAGGCTGATTTTGCTGTCTTTAAAAATTCTATGAAGGAGGATGGTTATCATTTGCCCTTCCCTGGTTTTATTAAAATTGAAAAAAACAATTCCATTGGAGATGATTCCTTCAGATACAAAAAAGTCCTGTTCGATTCCATTTACAGCAGGATCCGGCCCTTTTATAACGAACTGGCTTTTGTTTCCAATGGATATATCGAGGATCATGCCTCTGATGAGAGCTGGCATGTTTCCAGGGATCCAAATTGTATGAACAGCCTGGTCCCCATGTGCCGTAAAATGATATACTATTCCGGAGATTCAATGGCGGAATATGAGATGTCGGGATTTTTTGATCTTTTCAGAAATGGATGGCGGGTTATCCTGATCTTCCTTCCTGCCGCCCTGCTGATCTATTTTAAGCTGATCCAGTTTACCACAAATAGAATATATGGTTTCAAGTATAAAAAATTCGCCGATGCACTTTCAGAAAAAGCCTCCCCGGCTCACGAACAGGTATTCGATGATCTCTGCCAAAATCCTAACATGAATCATCTATTTTATGTTTCCCTTGAGAACCTGCATGCTTCATTGGTTCCGAGGGTAAAAGATCATTTACGGAACAAGGCCTGCACAGTCTGCCAACTGGACTTTTATAATCTCGGGGAAAAACCAGTAGAGATCCATGGAAATGAATTTTCCTTTGTTTTTAATGCATCCGGGGATTTTGAAAATATCATGACGGAAGATTCACCGGTTAATGGGGATGACCGGAATAATATCCCGGCATTTCTTAAAAAACAGAAAAAACCTGTAATCGTCCTGATAGATCATTTTGAGCATGAATTTAAGGACCCGGAACTGAACAGGGTCAAGTATAAGATCCTGAATTACCTGGCCCGACTGCCGGAAGTGAAAATAGCTATTTTTTCAGCCATTAATGCGCTGACGATCCTTAACTTTTACCAGGAATCAAAAAATACGCTGAACAGTAATCTCGGAAAAAAAACCTCTGATCAGGAAAAACAGGAACTGGCGAAAATCCTGAATGCCCTGGAGGTTGAAATTTCCAGATGGCAGATTTTCCTCGGGAAATTTGTAGAGATCGTTGTTCCTCTCAGGAGGAATGTATTCATGAGTGCTGCCGGGGAAAATAAGGACCATCTGCTGGAAGAAGAATTGCATTATGGAACCTATCTTTATTCCCAGTATCCTGTGCTGGAAAGGTATAAGGATAAACATTCCACTGCAGATGATCTGGTTTGCATGACCCAGCAGATATCGAATCCTTATTACTACGGGTTATGGAACATGTTATCGCGGGAGGAAAAATTCCTGGTCCATGACATTGCCAGCAATAAATTCGTCAATACCAGGGATTCCAACGGGGTTTTCAGCCTGTTAAACAAGGGTATAATGATATATGATCATTCCCTGCGGTCGATGAATGAAAGTTTTTCAAATTTTGTGCTCACCAGGATGAGCAACGATGAGGAGATGGAAAAAGAAGTAGAATCCAGGAAGAAGGGTGCATGGAACACCACTTTTATCATCCTGTTGCTTGTTATTGTGAGTCTTGCCGTTTTCCTGTCGATCGGGCAGTTGAGTTTTCTTAACGACATCAATTCCCTGTTCACCTCACTGGGAGCACTGCTTGCGATCGTCGTCCGGTTCGGAGGGTTCTTCAGTCCCGTACCGAAATGAGTAGCGCTGGAAGCCTGGAGATAAAAGCCCGAAGCAGGAGGCGAATTATCACCCAGATGCATCGGGGCAACAGATTAACAAATCGTTTATTATATTTACCGGATGTTAACTGATCAGATCTTTCCTTTTATCCTCAAACCGGGACGATTCCCGGGGAAACTACTTTTATTTATATTCATGTCTTCTCTGTGCGAACCGGTCATTGCCCAGGAAGGCAAGGATGAAACAGGGGCATGGATGATGTATTTCGGACTGAACAGGATCAGTGAACACTGGAGTATTCATTCCGAAATTCAGTGGAGAAATCATGCTGTTTCGCCAAACCTGGAACAGCTTCTTCTCCGGGCAGGCATGAATTACCACATAGCCAACGACTACTTGATCAGCGCCGGCTATGCATACATTTCGTCCCATCCCTATGACAAGGAAACCAGCTCCATGATTGACACCGAACACCGACTCTGGGAACAGTTTATCGTTAAAAACAGCCTTTCCAGGTTATTTTTTGAACACCGATACCGGTATGAACAGCGGTGGATCAATGGAAATTTCAGACAACGGCTCAGGTACAGGTTAATGATCAGTGTTCCACTTAATAAAAGGACAATCGAAAAAGGCAGCATCCTGCTTGCTTTCTATGACGAGGTTTTTATAAACCTGGAAGAAGGGAATGTGTTTGACCGCAACCGGTTATACGGTGCGTTTGGATACCAGTTTTCGCCAGTAACGGGGATCCAGGTCGGCCTCCTGGAGCAGTCGGTGCCTGATTATGGGAAATTTTACCTGCAGTTTGCCCTTTTTATAAATCCGGACCTGAGAAAAGACTAAAGTTATGAAAAAAACTCATGCCATCACTCAAAGTGATGGCATGAGTTTACTTCATCACTCAAAATGATGGCATGAGTTTGTCACATCTCATTTACGTTTCAATATCT
>JAGTVG010000521.1 GCA_018224645.1 Cyclobacteriaceae bacterium | reverse complement strand
TTAAAGACCGTGGAATTCTTCTCCTGGCTTTTGAGATCAATGGCCGAAATGCATTTATGGCCAACATGGACCAATGTTCCCCTCTTACCATCTCAATACCCCCTCAAGGAAGTTACCTATTCATTTATCCCAGGGCATTATGAATCAATTCGGTGAATTTTTATATTTTTGCAGGATATGGAAAAAGTGGCGTTCTATACCCTGGGCTGTAAGCTAAACTTTTCGGAAACCTCAACCATCACCAGGATGTTTGAAAATGAAGGATTCGAAAAGGTGAATTTTGAGGAAGGGGCGGATATATATGTGATCAATACCTGCAGTGTGACTGATAATGCAGATAAAAAATGCCGCAGGATTGTGCAGGAAGCCCGGCGGTTCGCAGGCAATCCCTATATCATCGTGATGGGCTGTTATGCCCAGCTGAAACCCGCAGAAATATCCGCTATACCCGGTGTGGATGCAGTACTGGGTGCCGCTGAAAAATTCAGGCTTTTTGAATATCTGAAGGACTTTGTAAAAAAACCGGCTGCAGTGATTCATTCGGCAGACGTTGCAGAAGCCAGGGATTTCCATCATGCTTTTTCACTTAATGACCGTACACGGACTTTCCTGAAGGTCCAGGATGGCTGTGATTATTCCTGTTCATTCTGCACCATCCCGCTTGCCAGGGGAAGAAGCAGGAGCGATACAATAGAAAACATCTATCAGAATGCGGTAAATCTAGCCCGTCAGGGGGTCAGGGAAATCGTTTTGACGGGGGTGAACACAGGGGATTTTGGAATCCGGGATGGAAAAAGAGAAAACAATTTCATCGATCTGCTTGAAAAACTGGATTCGGTCAGGGATATCGACCGGTTCCGGATCTCTTCCATCGAACCGAATTTGATTACCGATGAAATTATCAGTTTTGTTGCTGGATCAGAGAAATTTGTTCCCCATTTTCATATACCATTGCAATCAGGCTCCGATACGATTCTGAAAAAAATGAGGCGAAGGTATTTGTCCGGGCTGTACAGCGACCGGGTGGATACCATAAAATCCAGCATGCCCAATGCCTGTATCGGTGTAGATCTGATCGTTGGTTTCCCGGGTGAAACGGAGGAGGAATTTCACGCTTCCTATGAATTTGTCCGGGACTTGAATATTGCCTATCTGCATGTTTTTCCATATTCCGAACGGGCAAATACCCCGGCGGCTGATATGGATAATATCGTTCCCCTGAAAACCAGGCATGAAAGGTCACGCCTGTTAAGAAACCTGTAGGCAAAAAAAAGAAGAAATTTTTACCGGGAAAATCTCGGGACGGCGGAATCCGTACTTTTTGAAAATGATATCGAAAATGGCCGGATGTATGGATTTACCAGGAATTATATCCGTGTTTCAGCAAATTATGACCCACTGCTGATCAACGAAATTTTGCCTGTGTATCTGAAGGAAATAAATGCTGACGGATATGTCGAGGTGGAAGAATCAGCACAGAAAATGGTGGTTTAGGTTATTTCTTCACAAATTTTTCCATCCTTTCATTGATAACAAGATAATAAACCCCCGGGCTTAGGCTTTCAACCGATATTTCTGATCCCTTTCCTTTCATCAATACACGGCCTTTTATATCAAGGATTTCAAAATCCTGCTTTTCCATCAACGTGATCTTACCGGAAACCATTCGGGGATAAAATGAAATTTTCTCACTTTCCGACTCGAACATAACGATCCCGGAAAAAAAAGTTTTCCCTAACGAAGAGATTGCTTTTATCCGGTACTGGTTCAATCCCTTATCATGTGAAAGGGGAATAAAATAATCAAACTTTTCTGAGCCCGGAGAATTTTCATGGGATTTCAGGATGACCCAATTCTGATTTATCCTTTTTTCAATAAAAAAAAGGGTCCTTTCCTTTACATTGCTCATCTTCCATTCAATTCCGGAATCATCAATCATAATTTCTCCAAAACCGATAGAATCCTTATCCCTGATAACCTGCGGGTTCATGAAGACAGGCAAACAATCATCCCTGTATTCAACTTTTACACTGACCGGCTCCCCAATCTTCAGATGGGAAAGAATGATCCTGCAGATTGATGATTCCTTATCGGCGATAACAATTTCCTCATTCAGATAAATATTCCTGATACAAAACTGATTGCCCTGACTGGAACGGGGATTATTGATATAAAGATCTTTTCCCTGGTAAACTCCTGAAAGCACGATTTCACCCGATCCTGCAGGAACAATCATGTTTATAAACAGGAAGCCGGTCAGGCTTAAAATTAAATTCCTGGTGAGGGAAGATCTTTTCATGTTTTGATCTGCATGAACTTCAAAGGTCAAACATCATGAAATAATGTGAAATTTACAATAGCTTCTGTTTCCTGATTTCCGTTTCCTGATTTCCGATTCCTGATGTCCGTTCCCTGATGTCCCTTCCTTGATGTCCTTCAGGAGGAATCCTGATAGAGGAGATACGATAGGCAAAGGGCAACGCCCCCCAACTGTCCTTCAGGAGGAACCTTGATAGAGTGGATACGATTTGCACTTTAAGATTGTGCCATAAACTAACGGGTTTCCCTCCTGGCCGGTAGATAAACATTTGAAAAACAGGGAGGAAGCCGGAAGCCTATTCAAAACGGAGCGCCTCGATCGGATCGAGCCTGGATGCTTTGAAAGCCGGATACGAACCTGAGATCAGGCCTACGACAATACAGATGATGAAACCAACAAATACCCATAGCCAGGGGACAATAAAAGTGCCGGCGCCAATCAGCGTGGCAATGACATTGCCTATGGTGATGCCCAGAATGACGCCCCCGATTCCGCCGAATAAACATATGACAATGGCTTCAATTAAAAACTGTTCCCTGATCCTCCTTGGATTTGCGCCAATGGCTTTTCTGATGCCTATTTCGCGGGTACGTTCGGTCACTGAAACAAGCATGATATTCATCAGCCCAACTGAGGCCCCCAGCAGGGTTATGAATCCGATGATGAATCCACCTATCCTCAGGTAGGAACTAATATTCTCAAGTTCCTCCTCCAATGTCATATTCCTGGAGATCTCAAAGGAATTCTCTTCACTCAATGGGTCCCGTCGAATGGATCTCATCAGGCCTGTCGCCTGACCGATGGCAAAGTCCATATTTTCAGGATTTTCAACGGATGTGTTTATATAATATCGGAAATTCGAATACCCCGTATTCAGGCGGATGGCACTTTCAATGGGGATGAATACTGAGCGGTCCGACCCGCTGTCACCCCCCAGGGCTCCCTCCTTTTTAAGTACACCCACTATCCTGTATTTATTGCCGTAAAAGGATATTTCCTTGTCGATAGGTTCTTCGCCGGGTTCGAAAAGTTTATCGATGATTTCCTTGCCGACCAGAACGACAGGCCGTCCCATTTTGACCTCATAACTGGAAAAGTTCCTGCCTTTCTCCAGGTTATATCCCTCAATATTCAGATACTGTTCGTCGGCGCCAACGATACGGATATTCGGATTCGTCTTTTTTGACAATCTTTTAACTTCTGTTGTCCAGGACACGTTGGTTGAGATACTGACCTTGTTTGAATACTTGAAGAGTTCCTTAAACCTTTTGGCCTCAAAATATTCCAGCGGAGGGAATTTTTTTTCCTCCTTTCCGGCAATATTCCGGCTCCGGTCGGAACGTCTGGATTCAATTTCGAATGAATTGGCGCCAAGATTTGAAAAACTGTTATTAATGGAGGCCTTCATGGCATCGATGGCGGTAAGGATCCCCACCAGTGATGTGATGCCGATAGCAATGATCAATGCCGTAAGAATAGAACGGAGTAAATTTGCCGAGATGGATTTTAAACCTTCCTGTAAGTTTACAATAACATTCATGAAGTTCTATTCGTTGTTTTATCTGTAAAGATACTTGTCAATCTTTTACCGATTGGTTAATATTACTTAAGTGTGGCAATATTTATTTGAAAGGTTAAATAGCATGTTGAAGCCCAAAAAGACCATTTTTATCCTTTTCCTGGTATCGTTGATATGGATTCAGGCAAATGCTTCCTATATCCTCATCCCCATGGATAAGACCCAGACAAACCATTTAAAGGCGTATGGAATTGCCTACTGGATCCTTCAGAATGAAATGGAAATTGACTGGCTGCTGAACTTCCGCGGGGGAAGTTTTATGGTAAAATATATGCCTAAATTTGAAAATGAACTGGTGATCCGTGGCGTAAGTTATTCGGTGGTATCGGATGCACAGTATAATGAGATCCTGAATGAAATATCCAGTCCTTCATCGAATACGGATGTGATGAAACTGGAAAAAGCCCCGACAATTGCCGTATACTCCCCAAAAAGCAAACAACCCTGGGATGATGCCGTTACCCTGGTGCTGACCTATGCGGAGATTCCGTATGATATTATCTTTGACGAAGAAGTCATGTACGATGAACTTCCCAAATATGACTGGCTGCATTTGCACCACGAGGATTTTACCGGACAATACGGAAAATTCTACCGAAGCTACAGGAATTTCCCCTGGTATATCCAGCAACAGCGCGAATTTGAAGAAAGCGCCTATAAGCTTGGATTTGATAAGGTTTCGATGATGAAACTGGCGGTAGTAAAGAAGATCAAAGCCTATGTACTCGGAGGAGGTTTTCTTTTTGCCATGTGTTCAGCAACAGATACATACGACATTGCCCTGGCGGCCAATGGTGTGGATATATGTGAAGTGATGTATGATGGTGACCCGGCCGATCCGATGGCACAGAAGAAGCTTGATTTTGACCAGACGTTCGCATTCCAGGATTTCCTGTTGATCAGGGATCCCCTGGAGTATGAATTTTCGACGATCGATCAGAATCAGCCGGAAAGGGCGATAACTGAAGAAAACGATTTTTTCACGCTGTTTGAATTTTCAGCCAAATGGGATCCTATCCCTACGATGCTTACACAGAATCATAATAAGATCATCAAGGGATTTATGGGTCAGACCACCGCCTTTAAAAAATCGCTGATCAAACCGGAAGTGATCATCATGGGAGAAAACCGGCAGCTTAATGAAGCCAGGTATTTGCATGGGATCATGGGGAAAGGTTTTTTCACTTTTTACGGCGGTCATGACCCTGAGGATTATCAGCACCTGGTAGGAGAAGAACCCACCGATCTTAACCTTCATCCGAACTCCCCTGGTTACAGGCTCATCCTCAACAACATTTTATTTCCGGCAGCAAAAAAGAAAAAACAGAAAACCTGATCTAATCTTGGAAATAACCTTTATCCTGGTAAATCCTGCTGTTACGGAAAATATCGGAGCTTCCGCCAGAGCAATCAAAACCATGGGATTTAAAAAACTGAAGCTTGTAAATCCTCCGGGAGATTATTTGATAAAAGCACGGATCCTGGCCCATGGATCCATCGATCTTCTTGAAGGAGCAGAAATTTTTGATTCATTCGGGTCAGCCATTGCCGGGCATGATTTTTTAATCGCTACCTCATCAAAAAAACGAAGGACAAATGAGGAATATGTTCAGGCCGATGAATTGCCGGATCTATTAAACCGCATAAAGTTGCATACGGAACGGGTGGCAATTATTTTCGGGGGTGAAGAATCCGGACTGGCAAACCTGGAAATAAAACAATGTGATGTGGTCTCCTTCATCCCGCTGGCCATGCCATTTCCATCGCTTAATCTTTCCCATGCGGTGATGGTTTATGCTTATGTTTTATCCGGGCTGACAAGGTCCGGAACAAGAATTTCCAGCGATCCTCAACAGGCTAACCTGAGGGTACTTAAAGAAAAGGTGGAGATCATTTTTAAAAAAATAGATCTAAAACAATCACATATCATCGGCCCAAGGATCATGGAAAAAATTTCACTGCTTAAAGATGAGGACATCAACCTGTTGTTTTCGATCTGTCATGCATACCTTGAAAACCGGGACTCCTGATGCTTTTTATATTTTTCTTCTTTTTTGTCAATCATAGAACATCCAGCTTATCCCAAGATCAAAAACCCTGGTCTGCCCGATATAATAGGGTGAGGCAAAATAACCACCCACCTGGCCCTGGTTCACATAGGTCATTTTAAGAAATAGCTTTAAGGCGCCGATTTTTATATTCGCATAGAAGTCTGCTGTGAAATAACCCGGGATCTGAAAATCATTCTGAAGATAGAATTGCTGCGTTACCGGATCATATCCATCGGCAAAGTAAGCATCCCTGAAGTGGGTTTCCAACCCGATCGAAGTCAGTAATTTTTTATCGAATAAATACCTGGAATAATATAAATTTGAATTGACGAATATGGAGGGTATCCGGAAGGCATCCGTAGCCTCGGCAATGCCCGACTTGATGGTATAAATAAAGGTGATATTCCAGTGCAGGAACGGAGTAATATCAAAATTGACCTCCAGACCCGGGGAATAAAGCTGGGCAGAACCACCGGCCTGTGCAGGTCTTTTATCCGCATTGAAATAGATATAATTGAAAATATTGGAAATGGTTAATTGTGGTTTCAGGCGCAGCATATTAAAATCCAGCTTGAACAACCCTTTAAAATTATCGGATTGTACGGGTCCAAAATCATTATACCATTCATAATGATTGCTGAAATATTTTTCATGAATGGCAGCAGGTTCATACATGTACCGGTTATAGGATAATTCCCACAGCCTGTTTTCATAGATTCCGGACAATTGATGATTCCCATTGTTCATCAATTCTCCCGAAATCCTTAAATAATAGGTACTGTCATCATCATACCTTAAACTGCCTCCCAGGTAGGTTTCATTTCGCGTCGCATTCCGGCTTATGTTTCCTGGGATATAATTAGTCTGTCTGAATAGAAAATAAGCATTGTAAAAAGCCTTTTTCCAATCCCCTTTGATACCGGCCTCATTGCTCAGTGATTTAAATTCATCGAGATGGTCCGTTTCAGCCGTATTTAAGAGGAATTGATCGAAATATGCCCCATCTGCACTGAGATTTTCATCCTGGAAATAATTGGAGGCAAGGGATCTCGAAAATTCATTGTACAGGGTAAAGTAATCCTTAAGGCCATATTGCTGATATAACAGATATTGGATGTTCAACAATCTGCTGCCTGCATTCTCCAGGTTCACATTGACATTTTCACTAAAAAATTCATTTTTCGAATTAAAATTTGAATCATCGATCCCGCCGGATTCATCCACCTTGTGATTGATCCTGGAGAAGGCCCCATGAATAAAGTAGGCGCTGTCCTTTGTCCAGTAATACATATAGGCATTATAGGCGGTCGACTCTACTTCATTATCGCCCCTGCCTGTGGAACTTACCTGTTTGTTTACCCGCAGGGTTTGATAGTTAAAGCCGAAATTCCAGTTAGGCCTGATGCTCTGGCTATGCTGAACATAGGTCTTGTTCCGGTTTCCCCCTCCAAGGATGGCATAAATATGTGTGAAAGGCGATCTTGTATTATAAAGCTGCATATCTTCAATGCGGAGCCGGTAGGGATCGTATACATGATACCCGGAAGTCCATCCGATGGTTTCGGGTGGCTCGTAAAAAACCGGTTGCGCCGCAGTGCCCATATTACCCAGATCCTGCAGCTTATTTTCATGCAAATTCACGTAATTATAAATATGAAACCGGGTGATGGTGGTGTCTGGAAAATAGATCCGGTTTCTGTTAAATTTTATGTCATTCAAGTAGGTGAACCGCGTAGTCGTGGGACCATAAACATTTTGTGTTGAATCATCCAGGATCTGGGCTGTTAACTTACCTCCGCAAAAACCGATTAAAATGAATATGATAAACGCCCGTCCGGTCACTTCCTGATTTTAATTAATAAATTCTCCTGTGGAATCAATGATCATGCTGTCAAATTCTTCTCCATGTGCAACAAATTTATAGGTTATCGGTTGAAAAAAGACCGGATACCCGGTTAATTTATCTTCATTCCCGGAACCTTTCAACCTCATAAAATCTTTTTCAGTGAATAAAAAGGAAACATTCTTATCCCCATGCAGATCATAATAACGGATCATGGAATCAATATCTTTTTTCGAAAAAAAATGATGATCGGGAAAACTGAAATGTTTGATGACATGATATCCTGACTGCAGATGTTTAACGAGTGGTTCAGGATTGGCGATTCCTGTGACTAAAATTATTTTTTCACCAATCGTCCTGTTTTTGAATCCATCAGCCTTGGGGTCATCATAATCGATGAATGAAAAAAAAACGGGTTTTTCCGGTCCGGAATATTTCCGGATATTACCGGTGATTTCCCCCCTTTCATCCAGGGAAATTTCCTCAGGACATTTGGTTACGACAACGACATCTGCCCGCCGGGCGCCGTGTCTGGATTCCCTCAACAAACCCGCCGGTAAAATGAAATCCTTATAGAATAATCTTGTATAATCCGTCACCAGGATCTCCAAATTCGGTTTGATCCGCCTGTGCTGAAATGCATCATCCATCAACAGAACATCGGTATCCGGATGATCGTTCAGGATATGGGGGATGGCATATGCCCTGTCCTCTCCCACCGCCAC
>JAGTVG010000520.1 GCA_018224645.1 Cyclobacteriaceae bacterium | reverse complement strand
ATACGACACGAAAATTCATGATCAAATACCAGGACCGCATCCTGTTTGGCACGGATACCGAGCCCAATGCCGAATCCTACCGGATTTATTACCGGTTTCTTGAAACCGATGATGAGTATATAGATCCTTCCGGCGGGCACCATCTCCAGGGACGGTGGATGATTTATGGATTATACCTGCCGGATGAAGTGCTGGAAAAAATATACAATAAGAATGCTTTGAAAATACTGGGTATGATCAGGGTGGATACAATATAGGCTTTTAGAAAAGAGATGACATCCCGTGGAAGGTAACAGATGACATCCCTCCACGGGATGTCATCTCTTTTTACCAAAAAAATAATCACAAAATTCCTTGGTTTTTTCGCCGCCAATTTTATTCTTACTTTGTTTTCTGTGGCTGTTATATTCGATGGGGTTACAGATATTTAAAAATTCCAACCAACACCCAAGGAATAAAAATTGATTTTTTAAAGCAAACACAAATGACCATGAAAAAGTACAACTTTACCAGGCGCCAGTTCATAGCAACCACTTCTGTGGGAGCCATTGGTGCAATTGTCACGCACAGACTTCCTTCCGTCGGCAAATCATTGAATGTATCGGATAAGCTTGCCCTGGTCGGGGGAAGCCCGGTGCGGTCATCCGGGTGGATGGATTGGCCTGTCTGGGATCCGGAGGCAGAAGATTCCATGTTAACAGTCCTCCGGAGTGGAAAATGGTACCGCGAATGGGGGAACCTGGTCTCTGAATTCGAAAAAAAGTATGCTGGCATAATCGGTGCCAAACGGGCTCTTGCGACGGCAAGCGGCACAACCGCCCTGGAAACTGCCCTGCACGTTCTTGGTGTGGATGCCGGAGATGAGGTCATTGTATCCCCCTATACCTTCATTGCCACCTATAATGTGGTATTTAACCAGAAAGCCCTGCCCGTTTTTGCCGATACTGATCAGGAAACATTTACGATTAATCCTGACAAGATCGAAGCAAAAATAACCGACAGGACGAAGGCAATTCTTCCGGTACATATCCTGGGATTGCCTGCGGACATGAACCGGATCAATGCTATTGCGAAAAAACACAGTCTTGTGGTGATCGAGGATGCATGCCAGGCCTGGCTGGCCGAGTATGACGGTAAAAAATGCGGAACACTCGGTGACCTGGGATGTTTCAGTTTCCAGAACTCCAAACACCTTCCTTCCGGGGAAGGTGGTGCCATCACAGGCAATGATGATAAGCTTATGGACTTGTGTTATTCCTATCATAACTGCGGCAGGCCTTACGGCAACAGTGCCAGTGAATACAGCGGGTATCCTTTTCGCGGCGGTAACAAAAGGATGATGGAAATTCAGGCAGTCATCCTCCTGTCGCAGATGAAACGTTTACAGAAGGATGCCGATAAACGGCTTGAGAATGCCAGATACCTGGATTCAAAACTGAAGAACATCCCGGGTATTATTCCCTATAAACTTGCAGACGGGGCCACCCGTTCGGCATATCATCTTTATCCCTTCCGGTATAAAAAAGAACAATTTGACGGTTTGCCGAGGGAAAAATTTTTGAAGGCCCTTTCGGCGGAAGGTATTCCCTGTTCAGAAGGATACGGACCGCAGTACAACGACGGCCTGATGGAAGAAGCGCTGAATTCCACAGGTTATAAAAGGCTGTTTTCCAAACAGAGGCTTGATGCCTACAGGGAGGAACTGAAAAATCTTCCGGATAACGATCAGTTGACAAGGGAAGCGGTCTGGCTGTTTCAGAATATGTTGCTCGGTGATCGCAAAGATATGAACGATATCGTCAATGCCATTCAGAAAATATTTGAAAACAGGGAACAACTGCTTTGATTGGGACATGAAAAAAAATCTTCCATTTACATTTATATGCCTGTTTTTTTTCATTTCCGGGCAGCTTTTTCTCAATCATGATCTGCAAGCACAGGCAGACCCGGACAACCCGGTAGAAGAAATGCCCGGAATTCTGGAAGAACAGCGCACAGAAGCCTATAAGAATCAACTTGAGAAATTTCTCCGCGAGTGGATCATTGAGGGGTATCCGGAAAGGGCGGATGACGCCTGGACCCGTGACTATACCAGTATTGAAAGTTTTGAAAAAAGCGTAGCGTCAAACCGGGAAAGATGGAGGGCGGTCCTGAACCCGCCTGAATTAAAAAAAACCGGTGTACTTTCGAAAGAGCCTCACCCCTATCTGAAGGATATCGATGCAGAATGGATAAAACTTTCATTAGGCCCTGTTATTGCCGAAGCCGTCCTGGCTTTTCCTAAAGGGGCGGAAAAGGATCACCCGGTTCCTCTTATCATTACCCAGCATGGGATCGGATCTTCTCCCGAAACACCATTTTCACTGGAAAATGAAGCCTATCATGCCTATGCGCGGGAATTGCTGGAAGCTGGATTTGCTGTACTGTCCCCGATGAATTTACGGTCCATAGAACGCCGGAATTATATCGAGCGTCTTTGCCGGCTGGTCAATACCACCCTGCCAGGAATCGAATTGACCCGCCTGCAGCATTTGCTGGATGAAGTGCTTGCTGATCCCAGAATCGATGCGGAAAGGGTTGCTATATGGGGTGTATCGTTGGGTGGAATGGCTACCATGTTCTGGATGCCCCTGGAACCACGCATAAAGGCTGGCGTCGTAAGCGCCTGGTTCAATCACCGTTTGAATAAAATGGCTGTTCCGGACGAGCGATATGTGAGTTTCCTGGTCGTCAACGAAGAACATGCTTTTTTCAGGGGCTGGCTGACGGAATTTACGGATCATGATGTGGTATCGTTGATCTGCCCGCGTCCGCTGCTCATACAACACGGCGAGAATGACAGGATTGCCTGGTGGCCTCAGGTGGCGGAAGAATTCAATATTGCCCGTACGCACTATGAAAGGCTGGGAATCGCTGACCGGATCGAGCTGGATATTTTTAAAGGAAACCATGAATCCAGAATAGAAACCGGAATCCCGTTTTTAATACGCTGGCTGATGCCATGAGATAGATAAAAAGTTACTTTGGATAATTTACCGAAATAGTTAACTTGCAATTTATTTTATACAAATGAAGCGACGACAATTTGTCAAACTGGGAGTCAGTTCCCTATTTGCAGCCCCGATTATCATCAACCGGCCGGGCTTTGTTTATGCCGATTCATATGCATCGCCGGTAATCAGCGTTTTTGATGGTCTTGCCACAAAACTCAGATTTCAGGAGGGTAATAAAGTGAATTCTGACGGGGTGATCGTCGATAAAATAATTTATCATGATATCATCCATGCCCGTGTCGCGAATATGGTGGATACAGCCGTTAAAAAGATTTCCGGACAAGATGATATCGGAAAAGCCTGGGAATCCCTCTTTCCAGCCGGACATCCTAACAGAAATACGAGGATCGGGATCAAACTCAATTTTTCCTACGGTGACTGGAAAAATGATGAAGAAAATGACTGGTCTAAACTTTATTGCCCCTTTGGGCCGAAATCCGCAATTACAGATGCCATAGTCACGGGTCTTGCCCAGATGATGGATGGAAATTTCCCGGTCGAGAATATAACGTTCATTGAACGAATGTATTCGGTAGGGTCACGCAGGTTTTATCCGCTGATCCAGGGTTTCCGGCCGGTAGCTCAGGATAAAGATGGGATTTTCAGGGATTCAAGGGACGGGACATTCAGAATGCACTGGATTTATGCCGCAAACCCGATCGAACTTCCTCCGGAAGCCCCGCGATTCATCGCTGCCCCTGATTATCCGGAAGATT
>JAGTVG010000519.1 GCA_018224645.1 Cyclobacteriaceae bacterium | reverse complement strand
CATGTTCCGGGAGTACCGATTCTGCCTGCAATAACCGTCTGCCGACGATCACACCTACCCTTAATTTTTGTGCATCACAGGAAAGCCCTGACCAGGCCGGGTAACCTGCATTCACATCTCCGCCTCCCCGTGTTTCCGGTTCCCCCGCTTACGCGCTTACGCGATTCCCCGATTCCCCGTCTCCGCGTCTCCCCGCATCAGTATCTCCCCCACACTCTCCTCCAGACTCAGACAAGCTCGCCCTGCCAGCCCATAAGCCCGAATTTTACATTATAAAGATTTTTAAATCCTGCTTCAGCCATTACCCGGCAGGCCGTCATGCTCCTGCTCCCGCTTCTGCAATACACATAATATGTTCTATCAGGATCGAGCTGATGTATCTTTTTTGTGAAAGCCGGATCCATCAGGTTGAATAATTTTGCATCCCGGATATGTCCTGAATGAAATTCACCCGGGGTCCGGACGTCAATGATCTCAAAATCATTTTTCCCATTGGATTTATTCAGGGTCTCTTCAAGCTGATCGCACAATATATGCTCATAGTTTTCGGTTGTTTTTCCAAATATATTAAACATGTTCGTTGAATTTTTAAGATTAATAAATCAATATTCCCCCTTTCGGCCACCGGGAAAGGTTTTTACAGGAAGGGGAAATGGATCTGGATGAAATGGCGGGTCAGGAATTCACATTTACCTTTTTAAATTCCTTGATCCCTTCGCTCAGGTCGTAGACTGTTGTGCCGGGGAAAACATTCTCAAGAATGCTTGATCCCGTGGCCGACCGGTAACCACCCTCGCAATGCACCACGATCTGTTTATCCGTGGGTACTTCATTTGATCTTTCTCTCAGTTCATGCAATGGGATGTTGATCGCATTTTCAAAATAAATATTGTTTTTAAGTTCAGATTCAACCCTCACATCCACAATGGTAAAATTCTGAGGATAGGATTTCAGTCCCTCAAGGTTTAAATCCGGGTGGATCTGTGTACCCCGGGAAGGATTCAGCAAAGCACCTTTTATATTTTTTTCATACCCGATTTTCGCAGCACGCCTGATCACACTTTGGATGCATGCAGAATTTTCGGCTATAAGGTAGAACTTTTCATCCGGTCCTACGATCGAACCCAGCCAGGTCTCGAATTTTCCATCCTCAATGATGTTGATCGCACCCGGAACATGACCGGCATTATATAGTTTTCTTGCCCTGGTATCAATGACAAGAACACCTTCTTCAAGCGGGGTTTCCTTTTCCAGTACAGGGACATTTCTGACACTCTTTTCAAAATCCTCCGCTCCTGCTTTGTTCACCCCGACGTTAAATCCAAAATATTTCGGAATGTAAGGCTGATCCTCAAGAAGCACTTTCACAAATTCATCCTCACTCATATCCTGGAGGGCATAATTTTCCTCCAGTTGTTTTTCGAGCGTACTGTAAAGATCCTTGCTGAGGGATTTGCCGCATAATGAACCTGAACCATGCGCCGGGTAAACCATCACGTCTTTTTCCAGTTGCATGAGTATATTCCTGGTGGAATGGTACATCTCGCGGGCAAGCTCTTCCCTTTTCGCTTTTAAATTTCCGGCATTCTCCCGGAGGTCCGGTCTTCCTACATCCCCGATAAACAGGGTATCCCCCGTAAAAACAGCCCGTTCCTTCCCCTTTTCATCGATGGTAAGGATGCTGATGCTGTCCGGCGAATGACCCGGAGTATTCAACGCTTTCAGCATACAGTTACCCAATTTCAGCTCATCGCCGTCATCGAAGGTATCATGCGGATAATCGGCACCCAGGAGTTTACTTGCAAGGATTTTTGCCCCGGTGATTTTCGCTATTTCCATATGTGAACTTACAAAATCGGCGTGGGGATGGGTTTCGATCACCACCTTGATTTTTCCCCCGGATTTCCTGGCAAAATCCAGGTACGGCTGAGGATCCCGGGCAGGATCTACCAGTGCAATCTCTCCCTGACAATAAACCGCATAGGAGGCATGTGCCAGTGTTTCATCATAAAATTGTTTAATTTCCATATTATTCTTTCTTTTTATTTTTTCAAATGAATAATTCGTTGATCAGGATATATACGGCCATGATCAGGACAAACCAGCCGAATCCCTTTTTAAGCTTATTCCCATCGATAAACCTTGTGGTATATGTGCCTGCAAAGATTCCGACCACAGCCAATCCCGTAAAGGCAAGCAGGAATGTCCATCCGATTTCCTGGTTTCCGATATCACCCAGGAATCCCAGTAATGATTTTACGGAGATGATCAGCAATGATGTCCCGACTGCTATTTTCATTGACAAACCGACCAGCAGGACCAGGGCGGGAATGATCAGGAAACCCCCTCCCGCCCCAACCAGGCCAGTAATGGTTCCTACTATCGCTCCTTCCAGCACGATTACGGGATAATTATAAATCAGACCTGCAGGTTCACGACCCTTATCGAGTCCTTTCCCTCCCTTTATCATGGAAAATGATGATATAAACATAATTAAGGCAAAAAACACCATGATCCCGATATTCTTTGTCAATGTAAAATCACCCAGGACGATCAGATTTTCCGGTATCACCGGGATAACGAATTGCCTGACAATGAAGACCATGATGGCTGCAGGTGTTACGAGTAAAAACGCTTTTAAATGTTTTTTACTGCTTCTGAAGGTTTTATTCAGGCTCAGCAACGATACACCCAGCATGACCATGATCAATATCAGAATGAACAGTAAATCGGTTGTAATATCCAGTTTACCTATGGTGAATAATTGGTCCGGAATGGCCGGAACGAGGAACTTTCTTGTCAGGAAAACCGCCAGAAACGATGGTACAGCAAAGATGATCGCGGTTTTATAATTCATCAGCCCCTTCTTCATATAATTGAGTGCTCCCACAGAGGCGGAAATACCCACCACAAAGAGGGAATAGGCTGTCGCAAGGACAGGTTCGATATGAAACAGGTATACAAGTACCGGAACCGTCAGGATCGATCCTCCGCCTCCAATGAGCCCAAGGGTAAATCCTATGATGATTGCCGATAGAAATCCAACTATCTCCATTATATCATATGATTAAAACCTCATATGAATACTTAAAAAAAGTGAGGTCATAGGACCTCACACCGGTTCATGCATTTGATCACATCCACAACTTCCGGCAATTTCAGATAATAATAAATATTTTTTCCATTCCTTTCGCTTCCCAGGATACCCGCCAGTTTCATATTGGACAAATGATGGGATGTGAGAGATTGCTCTGAATTCAGCTGTGTGCAAATATCGTTCACACAAACCCTTTCATATTCCACCAGCAGACCGATGATCCCGATCCTCAGTGGATGAGCAATCGTTTTAAGTAT
>JAGTVG010000518.1 GCA_018224645.1 Cyclobacteriaceae bacterium | reverse complement strand
CTAAGAATAGCCTATGGAAAGCAGCAGAATCCGCCCTTTGAAACCAATGAAAAGGGTTCTTCACTGGCAGGACCGGTATATTACAGCCGCTTCAAAGAAGTTACCATGGATTTTATCCGGAAGTATGATGTGGCTATGTTTAAATTTGACGGCCTGGGTACCGGAAATGCGCCGGAAACGGTTTATCAAAAAGATGTCATAGCCTTCTTAAAGCTCATGAAGGAATTAAGGGATTCAAAGTCAGATCTTTACATCAGCATAACCACGGGAACCTGGCCATCGGTTTTCTGGCTGCAATACGGGGATAATATCTGGCGCGGCGGACATGATACGCATATGATTGGCGAGGGTTCATTACGTCAGCAATGGATTACCTACCGGGATGCGGATGTTTACGCCAATGTCGTGCAACGGGGGCCGCTGTATCCTTTGAATGCATTGATGCTGTGCGGGATCTGCATTGCGGATCACGGAAATCCAGGTTTGTTTGAAATGAATGACAAGGATATTTCTGACGAAATATGGTCCTTCTTTGCCACCGGAACCAATCTTCAGGAATTGTATGTCAATCCGCACAAATTAAGTTCGCCGAGCTGGAATTGTCTGGCCGATGCTGCCATATGGGCAAAGGAAAATGAATCCATACTGGTAGATACACATTGGATAGGGGGGGATCCTGCAAAGGGAGAAGTGTATGGGTATGCGGCCTGGTCGGAAGGAAAGGGGATTCTGTCCATCCGGAACCCTTCTTCGAAAATACAGATATTCGAGGCCACCGTGAGGGAGGTATTTGAACTTCCCAAACCAGAGAACGATAATTATCAATTTTTTGATGTCAGGGAAATCAGGACGACTGGTATAGATAAGGTTTCATTACAGGGAAAATCCATCAAAATCACCCTGAAGCCTTTTGAGCACAGGTTGTATAATGCAGATCAGTCCCAATAGATTATTTATATGAGATTTTTCAAATTATTGAACGGAACCATATTGATAGGATTCATTGAAAAGATAATATCATTCTTCAGAGGTTTTGGATTTGGAATGAAATAAAATTAAATTACCCTCAACTGAATAAGAAAATATTTTTTATGGGTAGAAAGGCCAGAAGCTGCCTGAGTTTGGTTTTCATGCCATGTGAATTGTTGTATGTCGGTTCGGACTTAATTTAAATTTTTCTTAAAAATATATTCTCATGAAAATCACTATTTCAACCCTGATTTTTATTATGGGGTTATTGATGATGTTTTTTTCCTGCGTTCAGGAAAAATCCGGTTCCCCGATCCGGCTTACCGCCCTGAATTCCATGCAAAGGATGTTGCCCGTAAACCCTGTCAGGGGCGATCCCACCGTGGAAATCAAGGCCGCCAGAAACGAATACGAGGCTTTTCAGGTGGTTATCACTGCCGGAAATCAAAACAACCTGAGAAATGTGAGGATTCATGTTTCAGACCTGGTAAATGGATCGGAAACGATCAGCAAATCGAATATGGAGATTTTCCGTACCCATGACGTGTATCTCCCGCATTCCTCACCGAGGGCAGAACTCCCCCCCGGCCTCTATCCGGATCCGCTGATGCCGTTCATCAATCCGGTAACGGGTGATTCCATCCGGGCCAATAGAAAATTGGAAGCACCAGAAGGAGATCCCTTGAGAATACCGCGGCACAGTGCCTATCCGATCGAGATATATCCAAATCAACATTGTATCCTGTGGGTTGATCTATATATCCCTTCCCAGACCAAAGCCGGTGTTTATAAAGGGACGCTGGATGTATACGCCGAGGATGGAATATCCGCTTCCATGCCCATCAGTCTGACAGTATGGGATTTTACATTGCCAGATGTTGCAGCACACCGGACCCACCTGGGGCATTTTTCGTTAATTTCAAAGGTCTGGGATATAGAACCTGAATCTGATCAGTACAGGAATACAGAAATAGCCTATTGTGAGGAACTGGCTCGTCATCGGGTTAATCCACCCATTCCGCACAGCCTTCTGCCCGAGGTAAATGAAGACGGATCCATTATCATTGATCCGGATCGTCACCAGCAACTTGCTGATTATGTTGAAAGAACGCACCTGGTTGATTTTGAAGTTCCACGTACTCCCTTCATGACAAATACCTCCAACAGCGACCGCCCTACTCCTGAAAACCAGACAGATCCGGTGGCCATTGAAAAATCAAAAAGGTATTACAGCGAAATGTATCAATATATCAAGGAAAACGGTTGGGAAAAACGTGCCTACCTGTACATGCAGGATGAACCGAACTCGGTAAAAGATTATAACCAGGTGATCAATCTCGGAAAAGTGGTTAAGGATGCTGCCCCCGAACTCCAGGTGCTTGTAGTAGAGCAGACCTACAAGCATGACCCCTCCTGGCCTGATATTGACCCTTATATCGATATCTGGTGCCCCTTGTTCGGGTTTATTGACCGGAATACCATTCATGAAAAGATCGACAAGGGGGACGAGGTATGGTCCTACACAGCCCTGGTGCAACCCGCTCCGCCATATCATCCTGATTATGAAAACCTGCAAGGCAAAAATCCTCCCTACTGGCATATCGACCAGCCCGTTATCATGTACCGGATCCCGACCTGGCTGAACCGGCAATATGATATTCAGGGTTTGCTTTACTGGACTACCTCCGGTTGGTACAATGACATAAGTCCATGGATGTTCCCGACCCTGGGTCCCTGGGAATCCGGAAGTCCCGACTCCACCGAATACGATACCCGTTATTTCAACGGGGGAGGAATTCTTTTCTACCCCGGACTGGAAGCTGGCTTCGACGGTCCTGTATCATCCATCCGGCTGAAGAATATCCGGGAAGGACTCGAGGATTTTGAATACTTTGCCATTCTTGACCGGAATGGCGAATCAGAATTCGTGCAGGAAATGGTAGACCAGGTTTGTCCGGAGTGGTGGGATTTTGCGAAAGATCCGGATCAGCTTCTGAAGGTCAGGGAGCGTCTTGCGCAAAAAATCGAATCCCTGAACCTGAACTAAAACCGGTCTAACCGGCGGCTTAAAAAATAGAGGGATCTCCGGGGAATCTCCGTTTGCCTGCCGGATCACCCAACGCGATCACGATAGAAGACTCTACCTGATCGTATCCCGACGCGATATGTCTATTGGTCAATTCGGATGAAATATTCGAAAATCAATAGAGGAAGAAGCCATTATTCCAGGTATATTAATTACTGTATTCATTAAAAGCGGCTTCAATCTGATCCGCATTGAGGCCTCCTTCATGAATGATCAACCTGAATTTAAAGAGCGCAGGCTCACCCGTTTTGATGACAAAGTTGAATGGTTTCGGATTTTCCATTCCCCGGCCCGCCTCAAAAACTGATTGACCGAGTGGATTTGCTGCGAATAAACCATATCCCCGGGCGTGCCAATAGGTCGGAAAATTTACACTGGATGGATGATTCATGATCATTATCTCAATCGGTTTTCCTTCAGAGGAACCTGCCAACCGGACCCAGGCTGCCCGTTTGCCCCAGACACCCGCTTCGGTGGT
>JAGTVG010000517.1 GCA_018224645.1 Cyclobacteriaceae bacterium | reverse complement strand
GATCCATGCAATATAAAAACATAAACATTAAATAGTAACCTTATATTTCAACAATTTAAAAAGAAGAATGCATAGACAACATAGTTGTGGTGCTGATCTGCTTTTTGACATGAAAAGTGCCCGGAGGGAAATGAAAAGATACAGGAAGAAAGGTCCGTCCAGATCCGCGAAAAAAATTTTGAAAAAACTGGCAGAAAATGAATTGACCAACAACTCCCTGCACGATATAGGGGGAGGGATTGGTGCTATCCAATGGTTCTTTCTCCGGCAAGGGGCACGGAAAACCCTGGATGTAGATGCATCAGGCACCTATCTGCAGTTGGCCGAAATTTTACACAGGAGATAGTCATGGAAAAATTAACGAATGACTGACCAGTGCCGGGCTTTAATCTTTCTCTTGTGTCCTTCCAGGGTCAATGATCATCTATTTGAAATGCCCAGTTTTATCATCCTGGAATTCAATGTGGTGGATGGAATTTCCAGCAGATTTGCAGCCCCATTTTTCCCGGAAACTTTCCAGTTGGTCTTTTCCAGCGCCATAAGAATATTTTTCCTTTCCATGTCAATCATCTCCTTTTCCGTATAAATGATCCCCGCTTCAGATGGGTTTTCCCTTCCCATTTCTTTCATTTCAGTTCCCGGAAGAAGTTTCAGAAAATTAATTTTTCCATCCCGGCTGATGATTACCGCACGTTCCACAATGTTGTGAAGTTCGCGTACATTTCCTGGCCATGAATACTTCCTGAGCGCCATTTTATTCTGATGATCAAGTTGTGCAACTGCAAGACCGTATTTCCTGGAAAATTTTTTCATAAATGCTTCAGCAAGCAAAATAATATCCTCCCCCCTTTTTCTCAGCGGGGGAACCGGGACAGGAAAAACATTCAAACGGTAATAAAGATCTTCCCGGAATTTTCCCAGTTTAACTTCCGTTTTAAGATCCCTGTTGGTCGCGGCGATCACCCGTACATCCACTTTCCGGGTATGGGAACTTCCCACGGATTCGAATGTGCCTTCCTGCAAAACCCTCAAAAGTTTCGGCTGAAGCTGAAGGGGCAGTTCCCCAATCTCATCAAGGAAAATGGTTCCCTGGTCAGCAAGAAGAAAACGTCCATCCCTGGACTGGGTTGCTCCGGTATATGCTCCCTTAACATGACCGAATAGTTCACTTTCGATCAATTCAGCAGGCAATGCAGCACAATTCAATGTAATAAAGGACTCATTTTTCCTCTGGCTGGCCTGATGGATTGCCTGTGCAATCAATTCTTTTCCCGTACCGGTTTCACCCTGAATAAGAACCGTGGAAGTGGTTCCTGCCACCTGGCCGACCAGGTTCAGTGTATCCTGTATGGCAATACTGGTGCCCAGGATATCATTAAATTCATGTTCGTTGATTTTTTCCTTCAGCAGGGTGGTTTCCATGTCCAGTTTTTTAATTTTATTTTCGGACTGCAGCTGATCCTGTATATTACGGATAAACAAGGCAAAGAATATTTCCCGCTGATAAGAATAGGTAGAAATAGAAGCTTCAACAGGTATCTTTTCATGATCAGCCTTCAAACAACACAGAGGTCCCGGGATCCAGACAGAGGAAGGATCTGATGAATTTTCCCTGAAGTCCCGGATCGTGTTCAGGATTTTATCCATGCTTTCCTCATCAAAAAGGCTTGAGATACTCCGTTTCTCATCATTTTCATTAAAATAATCAAGCGTATCTTTTACCGATCGATTGATCTGCGTTATGTTTAGCTCATCATTGAATTCGATGATCATTTCGCGGGCACCATTCATCAGCCTGTCTAATTTTTCCTTATTCTCCATAACGACCCTCTCTGAATTCATCCGGCTAAGTTCAGCAGTTGCCCTTGAGGCAAAGATCCTGAATATGGCAAAATATTCAGGAATTTCATCCATCGGTTTATTGTCCAATATGGCCAGATGACCAAGAACATGGCCATTCACATCTTTCAGGGCAATTCCCATATAACTGACAGCCCCCAGAGGTTCAAGATCAGGATCATCAGGATAAAGCTCGATCACTCTATCGGGTATATGACAGATCCCTTCATTGGTTAACACAGGCTCACAAGGAGTTCCCTGTACCTGGTATTCATATTCGTCGACAAATTCCCCATCCAGGTAAAAAGCCAACGCCCGCAACCGGTTCTGGTCTTCAAGGTATTCAGTCACCCATACACCAAATACATCAAGGATCTCAGCAAGATTTTTCACCAGGGATTCGAAGAACTGCTGGCCAGTACATGCAGAAGTCCCCTCCACAATTTTTTTTAATGCAACCAGCCCGGAAGGAATTGTTCGAGAAGATGCAATAACACGAAGTTACGCAAATTCGAACACGCAAATTACGAAAATTCGTGAAATTACGAAAATTCGAAACCTTAATTTTCAAAATTTTGAATTAAAATGTTCAATATCAGATAATTGTATATTCTGGCACAAGAAATGGAAATAGTAAATGCAAATGATTTTAAAACTTAAATAAGCAGAAAAATGGAAACAACAGTTCAAAAAACAATCAATGGTTTCAAATTAGAGGAGATTCAGGAAACTGTTCGTGTATTACAGCAGAATCCGGAAATCGCACAGTTTAAATTCCGCGCCAAAAACAAATGGATCCAGGGTGGCCATAACAGAAGCACCATTACTGGGTTTTACGGTGGAGGCAAGGAAGATGACTCAAGGACCCAGCCCTTCGTTTTTGATAATGGCGAACCACCTATCCTTCTTGGAAATAATGAAGGAGCAAATCCGGTGGAATTCATATTGCATGGACTTGCAGGCTGTACAACCACAACGATGGCACTTCATGCTGCCGCACGCGGTATGGCGATCGACAGCATAGAATCTGAACTCGAAGGCGATCTGGATGTCATGGGATTTCTTGGCCTGAATGAAAATGTCAGAAATGGGTACCAGGAAATCCGTATCAATTTTAAGATCGAAGGTGATCTGACTGATGATCAGAAGGAGGAATTAATCTCTTATGCAAAAAACTCGCCTGTTTATGATGTGGTCAGCAACGGTGTTCCTGTAAAATTCAGCGTAAAGTAAAACATGGATTCCCGGATGATCCCGGACCTGCCTGTACTGAACCTGCCTGTGTTGAACTTGTTTCAGCATCTCAGGATCATTCCAGGGATCCGGGATCTTGTCCGGAAATTTCATTACTATCCTGAAATTTTAAAAAGAAAAATCATGAAAACTAAAGCAATGACTTATATCCCTAAATTCAATGATGATTCACTTAACCCCGATTTTTCATAAACTATTTTTAAAATAAAATACCAATTGTATGTAACTTAATTATATTCAATTGTTCATTATTCCCCGGCAATTCCCTTCATCAATCGTACACGTATCTCCCTTCCGGAATCACAGGCCATGATGATTAAAACAAAAACAATCAAGATCACCCGGTTTCCTGGCCCATATATGCTTATTCATTTATTCATTAATTTAAGTCCAGTTAATTATCCGTATTCATCATAAAAGTACAGGATCTGCTTCTTATAAATCCAGACCTCAACATGTGCAGGATCTGCCGGGAAATTAAATTTAAAATGTAGCCAATCATTCCAAAATCGGTTTTATTTTTACCAAATTTAAATTTTACTGGATTCAATGAATGTACCCGTTGAAATTAAAAACAAGTTGTTCCAGATCGGCGCCACCTTCCTGCTGTTCCTGATATATTTCATAGCAAGAGTTATCATCCTCAGACTCGTAAAACGTCGTGCACAAAAAAATTCAATAGAATTTTCACGTGAGCTGCATATTAAAAAATTGTCCAATTACCTCCTGTTCATCATGGTCATGGTGCTGATTGCCGGTGTATGGGAAATCTCTTTCAAAGGACTTTCTCTCGGGTTTGCCTCGGCCTTTACAGTGATTGGTGTGGCATTGTTCGCCCATTGGTCAATTCTGAGTAATTTAACCGCCTCCATCATCCTTTATTTCTTTTTCCCTTACAAGATCGGCGGGAAAATTTCCATCATTGAAGGCAATACGGTTATCAGCGGCACGATCCTGGATATCACGCTTTTTTATATTAAAATCAGGACGGATCAGAAAAAAGAGATCTCAATACCCAATAACCTTGCTTTTCAGAAGATCATTGAATATCAATAACAGGGGAAATACCTCAAAAGCAAATCATCAGGAGAATTTGACCGTTGTTAATCCTTCAGATCGAAGATATTGAGACAGCAGATCCGAATTGTTGCCGGCCATTTCCGCATGGTGTAAAAGTGAAAATCCATGAGGACCTCTGGAGGTCAATATTGGAGGATATTTTTGGATCCATCTTTTTACAATTTCATATTCCCCCAGCATGGCCATGGTAAAAATATTGGGCCGGGCTCCATTTTCAATCAAATATTCGACTATTTCCACATTACCCATATGACCAGCGCCTTCGATGGCTGTCTCAAAATCACCATTCCCCCAATCCAGGTGCTGTGTAGAATTCCCGGAATGTCGGATATCATGGATCTCACCGTGTTCAAGTCATTGTGACCCGCAGTAACAAATTCTTTAACAAGTTGACCGTCAATTGGTTTTACGGCCCGGCTGCTATATATTTTTCCAATAATTTTATGATTAAGGAACAATCCGCCCGCAATTGCCAGGGAGGTTAGAAATGATTTACGATTCATGCCTGGTTTTTATATAATATATGAATTCTATAATGGACTTTTTGTAATGCCGTTGACAAATCAAGGTATTTATGAAAAACGATCAATGTAGGCTTTTCTGGCTGCATGGTACCCGCACATTCCATGTACCCCTCCTCCCGGCGGCGTTGAAGATGAGCAGATATATAGCCGGGGATCCGGCGTGGTATAGGGTGACCAGCGGGCCACAGGCCGGGTAAACAACTGGGTAATGTCCTGCCGGCCACCATTGATGTCGCCGCCAATAAGATTCGGATTTAATGCTTCCAGGTCGCCTGTATTGTGGGTTGAACGGTGCAGGATACAATCTTTAAAGCCGGGTGCCGCTTTTTCCACCTGGCTCTCAATGAAAGCCGTCATATTTACCGGGTCAGCATGAGGCACATGACAATATGCCCATGCCGTATGACTTCCTGCAGGCGCCCTTGTTTTATCGAACAGGGAATGCTGGGCCAGCAGCACATATGGTTCAACGGAAATTTTTCCCCGATGGATAAGTTTTTCCGATTTTTCAATTTCTTTCCAGGAAAATCCCAGGTGCACCGTTCCTGCTTTCCGGCATAATTCATTTAAAAACGGGATGGGTTGGCTCAGCGCCCAGTCTATCTTAAAAGCCCCGGCCCCATAGGAAAAGTTCATTAATCGTTGCCTGTATATTTTTGTCAGGGAGGTTCCTTCCAGTTTCAGGATCTGCCTGGGAGTCAGATCCAGCAGGTAAATCCTTGCAGGGGGAATATCGTCCAGGTTTTTTATATTTCTTT
>JAGTVG010000516.1 GCA_018224645.1 Cyclobacteriaceae bacterium | reverse complement strand
TTCGGATAAGTATCCTTTTTCGTTTACAGGATCTTTAAAGGTACTTATCCATTATCTTTTTTGGTAATATTCACCCGGTGAATCGGGGGACTGGAAGCTCGAAGCAAAGAATTAAAAAAGAAGCAGTAAAAAGCTCAAAGCTTAAGGCTCAAAGTGACCAAATGAATATCGAATATCGAATAATCTATAAATTAAGGGAAAATGGAAAGAAGAGAATTCATCAGAATGACCGGGGCCGGATCGGCAGGCGTACTGCTTGCATCCACGGGGTTGTCCGGATCGGGGTATCAGAAAAACTTGACCGTCAAAGATATCAACGACCACCTTCGTTCGCTGATTGAAGTAAAGGAACCCTCAGTCGACCGGATCGTCATTGGCAATCCGGACATGGCTGTCAGCAGGATTGGAACTGCCTGGATGCCTTACTGGGAAACCCTGAAACAGGCCCATATGGCCGGGGTGAATGTGATGGTGGTGCATGAACCGACTTTTTATACCCATTGGGATCTGGAGGCAGATAAATGGGATTATCATGACGCCCCCTCCCCTGCCCGGGAAAATTATTTCGAACTGCGCGATAAAAAAAGGGCATGGCTGGAAGAACATCAAATGGCCATCATCCGGTGCCATGATGTACTTGATAAGATACCGGAATGGGGCATTCCCTATGCTTTCGGACAGGCATTGGGTTTTGTGAACAGGGATATTATCCGTTCTAAAACCTATTATAATGTCTATGGCATCGAAACAAAACCCGCCATTGAAGTAGCGCGTGGAATAGCCGACAGACTTAAATTAATGGGTCAGCCCGGAGTTGCATTTTATGGTGACGAAAATTATCCGGTGAGCGCTGTGGGATTGGGTACAGGATGCATATCAGATCCCCTGCATTATGCGGAACTTGAACCGGATCTTTTTATTACCATTGATGACGCCGTCAGCACATGGACACAGACCACCTTTGCCGAGGATTCGGGAATACCTCTGGTCGTTGTGAACCATGGGACCAGTGAGGAGGCCGGGGCGCGGTCACTCCATGCACATCTTAAGAAGGTGTATCCGGATCTGGAAATCATTCATTTTAATGAAGGGTGCACCTATAAGTGGATAAGTGGCTGATTAAAACTTTATTGGCATGAAAGCCGGGGACCTGTACAGGAATTTATTTGAATTTGTATCGAATCAGGAACAAAAAACGGAATACAGAAACTTGTCCGGTCCCGGGAAAGAAATTGATTATCCTTGAAGTTGGCGGAAAGGCAGCATAATCTTATATTTGACTTATCATACACAGTAAATGGATTTTTAACTTAAGCATTAAACTAAATTTTTTCAGGATATGAATACAATGAAACCGAACCGAAGGATTTTTTTGAAAAAGACAGGGTTGGCCAGCTGCGGCATCATGTTAGCCGGAAAAATATCCTATGGATTATCCCAGGCCATAAAAGCTGAAAATAAACTGCCCAAATGGAAGGGATTCAATCTGCTTGATTTTTTCTCACCGAATCCGAATCCGTCGAGGGAAGGAACCACCGGGGAACATCTGAAATGGATGGCTGACTGGGGATTTGATTTTGTCAGGATACCCATGGCATATCCTTCCTATCTTAAATTCGACAGAAGCCGGAATATCACGCCGGATGAGGTATACCAGATTGACGTGGAGGCCATTGACCGGATTGATCACCTGGTGGGCATGGCTCATAAAAATAATCTGCATGTGAGCCTGAACCTGCACCGGGCACCCGGATATTGCGTAAATGCCGGTTTTTTTGAACCCTATAATTTATGGACGGATAAGGAGGCTCAAAAGGCGTTTTACTGGCACTGGCAGATGTGGGCGAAAAGGTATAAAAACCTTACTTCAGACAAAATCAGTTTTGATCTTGTGAATGAGCCCAGCATGCGGGAAGATATGAATGATCAGCATTCCAAAAGAAGCGCCGTTCCGGGAGAAACTTACAGGAAGGTAGCCAAAAAAGCTGCCGCTGCAATCCGTAAGGAAAATCCAAATCACCTCGTCGTTGCTGACGGGAACAGTGTTGGCAGGGATGTCATTCCTGAGATCACCGATCTTGATATTGCCCAGAGTTGCCGGGGCTATCATCCCGGGATCATTTCCCATTATAAGGCCCCCTGGGCAATGAAGGATGTGGACAATCTGCCTGAGCCAAAATGGCCGGGCCAGGTAGGTGATCAGTATCTCAGCAGGGCGATGCTCGAAGAATTTTACCAGCCGTGGATCGAGCTGAAAAACCAGGGTGTGGGTGTGCATTGCGGAGAATGCGGATGCTGGAATAAAACCCCTCATGATGTATTCCTTGCCTGGTTTGGCGATGTGCTGGATATCCTTTCATCCAATGGTATCGGTTTCGCCCTGTGGGAATTCAGGGGCAGCTTCGGAGTCCTCGATTCCGGCCGGGAAGATGTGGCCTATGAGGATTGGCATGGCCATAAGCTTGACCGGAAATTGCTGGATCTGATGAGGAAGGCATAACGAAGCCGGAAGACGGAAGCTCGAAGCTGGAAGACGGAAGGTCGAAGCTGGAAGCAGTACGCAAAGAAATATCGAATATCGAATCATGAATATTGTCATCATCATGAACAGTTCGGGTTCTGTGGGGAAATCGCGGAGTCTGCCGAGTGACTGAATACCGGAGAACAGATCCGAAGACGGAAGCTCGAAGACGGAAGCCGGAAGGGGGAAGCCGGAGGCCGGAAGAGCGAAGCTGGAAGACGGAAGATCGAAGCTGGAAGCCGGAAGCTCGAAGACGGAAGACGGAAGCTCGAAGCTTAAGGTTGGAGAATTCTTACCCTCCAGGTTGTCTATTGGCTGATACCAGCCATCGCCAATCGTTTGTATGGCCCCGGGTGACTCTCCTCTCCAAATTCCGCCACTATTTTATCTGATT
>JAGTVG010000515.1 GCA_018224645.1 Cyclobacteriaceae bacterium | reverse complement strand
GCCGTTATTGCCGTGCTGAACCTGATCATCGGGCTGACAACGCCTCCGGTAGGTGTATGCCTGTTCGTGGCTTCCAGCATCGGGAAAATTTCCATCGATCAAATCAGCAAAGCCATCTTTCCTTTTCTTATTGTCAGTTTAGTTGTCCTGATCCTCGTTACATTTTTCCCCCAGATCTCACTTTTACTGCCCGGCATATTCTATGAATAAATCGATCCAGCCTGTATTCAGGCAAGTTATAGATCAGGATGCAGAATCTTTTCCCGGCCGAAAAGATTTTATAAATGAGGTCGGAATTCTAAAATTTATTAATTTATGGTTTTTATGAAAAAAGGTGGTCCGGCAACCGGAAAACCATCCTGAATTTGAAAACATTGATTATCATAAGTAGCTGAAAAATAATGCATTAATAATGGCAGACAAACCATTTATTCAATTAAATTCCAGGGATAACGTGTTGATCGCGTTGGAAAATCTCGAACCGGGAAGGAGAATTACCTTTAAAGGGATGGACTTCGGTCTGAAAAACCATGTGCCTGCAAAACATAAATTTACCATTGCAGAACTGCAAACAGGTGACCCGGTCATCATGTACGGGATACTGGTTGGGAAAGCGCTGGAAAAAATACCCAGGGGAAGTCTGATCACTGTTGGCAACACAACCCATGCTGAGGAAGAATACTCGGTGGAACCTCGTCGTTTTAAATGGGAGGCGCCTGATATTTCCAGATGGACACCTTCAACATTTCTGGGGTATTACCGCCCGGACGGAAGGGTAGGAACGGCAAATTACTGGCTTGTGATACCGCTCACCTTTTGTGAAAACCGGAATGTCGACGTATTAAAGGCTGCCCTGACGGAATCCCTGGGTTATTCCGGCGAGAAGGATTTCCTCGTGGATATCCGGCCATTAATACAGAAATTTAAAGCCGGTCATGGCATGGATGATATCCTTCAAACAGATATCCTTCATGACCGGCGGGAAATTTCCGGGAACCGCATATTCCGGAATGTGGATGGTATAAAATTCTTGAATCATGAGGGTGGATGTGGGGGAACCCGGGAAGATTCCGGATTGCTTTGTTCATTGTTAGCCGGTTATATCACACATCCCAACGTGGGAGGAGCAACCGTACTGAGTCTGGGATGTCAGCATGCCCAGATCAGGTTGATACAGGATGAAATAAAAAAAATAGACCCTTCATTCGGCAAGCCGCTCGTTATTCTCGAACAGCAGGCTTATCATAGCGAAAAGGTTTTTCTGACGGATGCGATCAAAAGAACCTTTACCGGACTGATGGAAGCCGATAAAAGTATCAGGAAACCGGCTCCGATCAGTAAATTATCGATAGGGCTGGAATGTGGTGGTTCCGATGGTTTTTCTGGTATTTCAGCCAATCCAACCATCGGATATGTGGCCGACCTGATTGTTGCTTTGGGGGGTATTGCCATTCTTTCCGAATTCCCTGAATTGAATGGTGTGGAACAGGAACTTCTTAACCGGTGTGTCAGCAGGGATCTGGCTGAGAAATTTGCTTCTTTAATGAAACAGTATTCCGACAGGGCCATTGCGATAGGTTCCGGATTTGATAATAATCCCTCTCCGGGTAATATCAGGGACGGGCTTATTACGCACACCATGAAGTCAGCGGGAGCTGCCAGGAAAGGGGGAACCTCTCCCATAACCGACGTACTGGATTATACGGAACGCGCTTCAATACCTGGACTGAATTTATTGTGTACTCCGGGGAATGATGTTGAAAGTACAACTGGTCTTGCCGCATCCGGTGCCAGTATCATTCTTTTCAGCACGGGTCTGGGTACGCCAACAGGAAATCCGGTTTGCCCGGTAGTCAAAGTTTCAAGCAGTACATCCCTGTTTGAACGGATGAACGATATCATTGACTTTGACACAGGTTCCATCATAACCGGCAATGAAACAATCCGGAGCCTCGGAGAAAAAATGCTTGATTATGTCATAGAAGTGGCAAGTGGCGTTAAGACTCCCGCAGCAGTCCGCTCCGGACAGGATGATTTTATTCCCTGGAAAAGGGGGATTTCACTTTAGATTTTTTATCATGAAACTGATCAGATTTGGAAATCCTGGTGAAGAAAAACCAGGAATCGCATTGGAAGGAAAAAGGTTTGACTGTTCGGATTATTTTGAAGACTGGAACCATGATTTCTTCAGGAATGATGGGCTGATGGCGCTTCAGGAAATCATCGGTAAACGGTCGTTAAAGGAAGTGCCTGAAGAAGAACGCTGGGGAAGCCCCATTGCCAGGCCCGGAACCATTTTATGTATTGGGCTTAATTATTCAGACCATGCAAGGGAATCCGGCATGGACCTGCCAAAGGAACCGGTATTGTTCATGAAAGCCGCCAATACGATCGGTGGTCCATTCGATCCTGTAACCATCCCTAAACGAAGTGTAAAAACCGACTGGGAGGTGGAAATGGGTGTGGTATTGAAAAGGGATGTGCTGTACCTGGAAGATGTTGCAGAAGCTGAAAAAATGATTGCAGGATATTGCATCGTCCATGACATATCGGAACGGGAATTCCAGCTGAACAGGGGTGGACAATGGGTAAAAGGAAAATCATGCCCTGGATTCAGCCCGGTCGGGCCATTCCTTGTTACCCGGGATGAGATCGACAATGTACTGGACCTTAGGATGATTTTGAAGGTTAACCAGGTCGTAAAACAATCCGGCAATACCGGCAACATGGTTTTTAATCCTTCCTATATTGTTTGGTATATTTCCCAGTTCATGAAGCTCGAGGCCGGGGATCTGATCTCCACAGGTACACCCCATGGGGTGGGACTGGGCATGAAACCCCCGCAGTATCTTATGGATGGTGACGTCGTGGAGCTTGAAATCGAGCTTCTGGGTCAACAGAAACAGCTTTTTAAGGATTACTGATAATATATATGATTAGCCTGAAAAATAAAATATCCATCATTACCGGAGGGGCCAGGGGAATCGGCAATGCCATTGCTCATATGTTTTCCCGGCTGGAGGCAACCGTGCATATATTCGACATTGATGAAACCAATGGCAGGCGGGTGGTTGAAGAAATCAGGGAAAACGGATTCCCGGCATTCTTCCACCATTGCGATGTATCAGATTTTCAGT
>JAGTVG010000514.1 GCA_018224645.1 Cyclobacteriaceae bacterium | reverse complement strand
TGATGAGGAATGAAGAATGCGGAAGGCAGAATTCCTGTCAGTCGCTTCCGGCTACGGTCTTTGGGCTTCCAGCTTCCATTTCCTATCTTCCGGCTTCGAGCTAAAATCATTCCTCCTTGAATTCCATGGCGGCTGAATTGACGCAATAACGAAGGCCGGTGGGTTTAGGGCCGTCAGGAAAAACATGCCCCAGATGCCCTCCGCACCGGCTGCAGACGACCTCTGTCCGGACCATACCCATAGACCTGTCCTCTATTTCATCAATTTTACTCTTTTCAATGGGTCTGTAAAAACTGGGCCATCCGGATCCCGAATTGTATTTGGTTTCTGAACTGAAAAGTTCATTTCCGCAAGCTGCACATAAATAGGTGCCTTTTTTCTTATGGAGATAATATTTTCCTGAAAAGGCAAATTCCGTTCCTTTTTTTCTCAGTACTTCATACTGTTCGGGTGTCAGTTCTTCTTTCCACTCTTTCTCTGTCTTTTCCACGGGATATTTTTTACCTTGAGATTTCCCTGCATCCTTTCCGCCTTCCTGGGAAAATGCAACAGGGATCAGGCAGAGGATCAAGACCGACAGGATAACCGATGTCTTCATGGTTTCATTCATTTTATTTTATAATTACCGAATTTACGGGAAAAAGTTTCCGGTAAAAGGTAAGAGAGACGACGAAATGTGATTTTTGAGTGCATGCAAGTCCCCCGGGACTTCAGCCTGCCTGCATTCCTTTCTCATTGCTTCAGCGGAGCAAAGCCGTCAGGTAGGCCTGCCTACCCAGGTAGGAAAAATTCATGAATTTTTTGGGTTAAGATCCTTTCCCCGGTCAGGGTCTCCTGTAAAGGGGTTCTGATTATTTATGAATGATTGAATGATTGAATGATTGATTCAATAAGGTTCCTCTTACCCCTTCTCCACTGCTCCAGGCCACCCGATATGAAAGGGCTGAATCCCTGATATCCTTAACCAATTCAGATCCGTGCCATGAAGGACACGGCAGTTAAATCCTTTCCCCGGTCAGAATCTCCTGTAAAGGGGTTCTGATTATTTATGAATGATTGAATGATTGAATGATTGATTCAATAAGGTACTCTTACACCCTGATCCTGGTCCCGGCCTTTCCTCGTTTTCCAGTCCGCCTTCGTGCTTCCGGCTTCGTGCTTCCGGCCATTACTGATTTTTCATCCAGTATGTCCTTGTCTTCTTTTTATTCCGGTGTTTGTTATGGTTGTAGGGTCTTTTTCTGTTTTTCGGCTTGATGGTCTTATGTGTGTGTCCTGTGGCGGGTATACAACTGTAAAAAGAAAAATTGACACAGAGGATCAGGCTGATTATGACGATTTTACGCAGATTTATTTTTAAGCGTTCTAAAATCAAATTAAGTTTTGTTTTGCAGGCAAGCAAAAGTAAATATATTCGTCCTAATTTAAAATCAAATCTCCGGGTGTCAATTTACTACGTGAGAAGATGTACCTTTTATTTCCCAAATATACCCTTATAACGTATTTTTCCATTTTATCATATACCGGGGAGCATGTTCCAAGTTTGTTATTTGATCGCTGACTTAATTTACAGGAAAAACAATGTCCATGAGTGATAAATCCTTTAACATATTGTATGTGGATGATGAGGAACAGAACCTGATCTCCTTTAAGGCTGTATTCAGAAGGGATTACAGCATATTTACGGCGATCAGCGGGGAAGAGGCCATCGACGTACTGAAGCATGAGGACATTCACCTGATCATTACCGACCAGCGGATGCCCGGCATGACCGGCGTCGAATTTCTGGAGAAAATCATTCCGGAATACCCCGATGTCGTACGGATCGTACTGACCGGATACAGTGATATCGATGCCATCATCAGTGCCATTAATAAGGGACAGGTTTTCAGATATATCAACAAACCCTGGGATGAAACAGAATTAAGGATCACGATTGAAAATTCCAGGCACGTTTTTCAGTTACAGACGAAAAACAAACAACTTGTTTTCGATCTTCAGAATAAGGTAAATGAACTTGAACGGATGCTCAGGCTGTTCATTCGATACGTCCCTGAGCCGGTTGTCAAAAAATCCCTGGAGACTGCCGAAGAAACCATCCTTGAAGGAGAACTAAGAAAAATTGCCGTCCTTTTCTGTGATCTCAGGAAATTCACGGAGATCAGTGAAGAGCAATCCCCCAAGGAGGTCGTTTCCTTTCTGAACACTTATTATTCGATCATGTCCGAACCCATCAGGAAGTATAATGGCATCGTGAATCAGTACGTCGGGGATGAAATATTCGCCATTTTCGGTGCCCCTGTCATTCTGCCAAATCCTGAGCAAAGTGCCGTATTCTGTGCCCTGGAAATGCGTGATCAATTACATGTTTTGAATGAACGGTATCGCGACCGGTTTAATTTTGAAATCCAGTTGGGGATAGGCATCAATTACGGGGATGTGATCGCCGGGAACCTTGGCTCGGAAGACCGGATCGATTATTCGGTGACCGGCGATACGGTAAATACGGGAAAAAGAATTGAGATGCTATCAAAGAATATTCCCAATTCGATCCTCATCAGCGAAACCGTCTTTGAGCCGGTGAAGGATCTGATCGACGCGAACTCCTGGGGGCCAGTCGAATTGAAAGGAAAAAAGGAATGGATGCAGGTTTATGAGGTGATCGGGCATAAATACCACTAAGCGATCCCATCAAGATCTTCCCTGAGCTCAGAGATTGCCTGCTGGATCACTGTCTCAAGTTCCCGGATCAGTCCCGACAGTTTACCCGTATGGGATCGATTTCGGCCATAAGCCTCAATCTTCAGGAGAATGTCTTTTTTTTCCGTCATCCCCATCAGGGTAAAGGAAGGCTTCAGTGAATGGGCAATGTCTCCGATTTTTTTCCAGTCCAGGGTGTCAAGACCGGATTTCATGTCCGCCAGGTATAACGGCGTATTCTGCAGAAAAGTGTTTATGATGTCCTTCTTAAATTCCTGATCATCTTCGCTGATGGAATTCAGGTAGGTGAGGTCAGTTAATCGATGTTTCATGGGGTGGACCTTAATTTTGTTTTTCTTTCAGATACCTGTAAATCGTGGATTTTCCAATGTCCAGCACAGCAGCGACTTTCAGTACATCCTGGTTATGTTTATTCAGAAAATGGTCAATTATCCGGTGATTATATTCCTTCAGGGTAAGTTCTTCATAGGTAAATTTATCTTCACTCCGCATGCTGGGGAAATTAATATCTTCTGCCTTAATTTCCACATTGTTACCCATGACCGCAGCAAGTTCCATGATCGATTTTAATTCCCTTACATTTCCAGGATAGGAATATTTCAATAATTTTTCCTTCGCAGCACCCGATATGACAATTTTTTCCATATCATTTTCCACACAGAATAAGTCCAGGAAATGTTTGGCGAGGATCAGGATGTCATTGCCGCGTTCCCTTAGCGGAGGGATATTGATCGGCAGTCCCAGCAGACGGTAATAAAGGTCCTGCCGGAAATTTCCTTTTTTCACTTCTTCGGAAAGGTCCTTATGGGTGGCTGCAAGAATCCGGGAATCAACAGGGATGATCTGGTTCCCACCTACGCGTGTCACTTCCTTTTCCTGTATAACGCGCAGCAATTTAGCCTGCAGGTTCAGGTCCATTTCTGCAATTTCATCCAGGAAAATCGTACCGCCACTGGCTTCCTCGAATTTTCCGATCCGCCTGGAGATCGCCCCGGTAAAGGATCCTTTTTCATGCCCGAATAATTCGCTTTCAATCAGGTCTCTGGGTACGGCAGCAATATTTACAGGGATATAGGCATTATTCCTTCTTCTCGAGTTATAATGAATGGCTTTGGCCACAAGTTCCTTACCCGTACCGGTCTCCCCGGTGATTGAGACGGTAATGTTTGTGTTTACTGCCTTCTGCATGAGTTCAAATACCTGTTTTATGGCCGGCGAATTGCCCACCAAACTCTTTTCAAACTCATATTTTGATGAAATTTCCTTTTTGAGAGAATTTATTTCATTGATAAGCTGTACATTCCTTTTGGCATTGGTGATGGCATAGTTCAGCCGTTCCTTTGTTTCTTCATCCTTCCCAATGTAATCATAGGCGCCGAGTTTGAGCAGCTGAACAGCGATACCGATTTCCTGCTGACCGGAAATGATGATAACAGGAATATTCGGATCAAACTCCTTTACCTGCCTGAGCACCTCTTCCCCCGAAATATCCGGAAGCGTATAATCGAGCGTAATGATGGATGGTTTTTCATGGATCGCTTCAATGAGCGCATTTCCGGTAGTGAATTTTTTTATTTCATGATCCGGATTCAAGCTGATCACATGATCCAGGAATTTGAGGTACAGCGGATCGTCTTCCACAATATATATTTTAACCGGATTTTCGGCTGGCATATCAGGTTTTGTTAATTTTATTAATTGCGGTAAATATTGTAAAAAATATTGATAAATAAATAATTAGTATTTTCATTTCAAATCAGTGAACCGTTTTATTCAAAGCTTTACGCATTTTCTGTTCTGACCATCGGGCCCTGGTGTTTTTTTATTTCAGGCAGTATCCCCCTGTTTAAAAACTCAACGATATCTTCAGTTAAAAAATTTACCTGCCAGTCAGCTTCAAGCACGTACCGGGTACCCAGGTCATTCCGGACTTCAATATAGGATATTAATCCCGGATGACCAACATTTTACCAACCGGACCTGATGCCGTTTTTCACCTGGAACAAATTCGATAACCATCAGCCCGAGTATATCAAATTAATTTTCAAAAAGAATTGATAATCGGATGAAATATTTTATTTTGCACGATTCAAAAATAGCATGTGTATGATCAGTTTTTTTTCTGTGCTGCAGGAAGATGAACAAAAGGTAATGTTTCGCATTCCTGTCCTGATTTCCATTATGATAGCAGGAGCGGATGATAAATTCGAAAAAAGGGAGATCAGCCAGGCCGTCAGCCTGGCAAAAAACAGGCTTTCAAATTCAAGGGAAATACTGAATGATTATTATAAAATTGCCGGGGATAATTTTGAGGAAAAGTTATCCGATGAGATCGATTCGCTGCCGAGCAAGGCGGCAAAAAGAAACCCGGTGATCATTGCCGAATTGGAGAAGCTGAATAATATTCTGCCCAAGCTGGATAAAACTTTTGCCATCCAGTTCTATGAAAGCATGAAGGATTTCGCCAAACAGATCGCTACTTCTTCCGGGGGTTTTTTTGGATATCTGACCATTCACCCGCACGAGCAGAAATTACTGGATCTTAAAATGATCAGGGATCCGGCAAAACGATAACGATAAAATTTTTTCATGAGGATCGGTGAAAGTTTTGTAATTCCTTTCCGGCTGGTTTTTATTATGTGGGCCACCTATGTCCTGGGTACAATGATCAATTTCGATCTTGCATTGCTGGGCATTTATCCCAGGACTTTCCTCGGAATGTCCGGGATCCTTTTTGCACCGATGATCCATGGCAGTGTTGTCCATCTGATTTCCAATACCCTTCCGCTGCTGTTCCTGGGCACCATTCTGTTCATGTTTTATGACCGTATTGCACGGCGGGTGTTTTTCCAGTGCTATTTTTTTACCAATATCCTGGTCTGGATATTTGCCAGGCCATCCTTTCATATCGGGGCGAGTGGTCTTGTTTACGGGCTTGCTGCTTTTCTGATCTCCTTCGGGATCTTTAAAAAGGATTTCCGGTCACTTATTATTTCCATCATCATCCTGATCCTTTACGGGTCATTGATCTATGGCGTATTGCCTATCAGTGAAGGTGTTTCCTGGGAATCCCACCTGATGGGGGCATTGATCGGAATCGGTTCCGCATCCCAGATGTCAAGGATGAAATATGTAAGTACCGGTCCCTGAATAAACAGATTATCCCGGCTTCTCCAACAGGAGTTTTGTGGAGGAGGGGGATCCGGTAAAATAATGGTGAACCGCACCCAGAGGATTAATTTCCGCTTTCTGCCGGACTATAAAACACCCTTGGTGCTTGGAATACGGTCGAATCCTTCTTCGTCCCGCCTGACAGCCATCTTAATGGATTTTGCAAAAGCTTTAAAGATAGATTCGATCTTATGGTGTTCATTGGTTCCGGAAGCCTTCACATTCAGGTTGCACCTGGCATGGTCGCAAAACGATTTAAAAAAATGATAAAACATTTCCGTGGGCATATCACCCACCTTTTCTCTCTGGAAGCCAGCCTCCCATTCAAGCCAGGACCGTCCGCCAAAATCAATGGCGATCTGGGCCAGGGCATCATCCATCGGGAGGAGGAATCCATAACGCCTGATGCCTTTTTTATTTCCAAGGGCCTGAGAAAATGCTTCCCCCAGAGCAATTGCCGTATCTTCAATGGTATGATGCTCGTCTACATGCAGGTCTCCCTTCACGAGGATCTTAAGATCAAGATCACCATGTCTGCCGATCTGCTCCAGCATATGATCAAAAAATCCCAATCCTGTCCTGATCTCTGTTTTCCCACTGCCATCTAGATCAAGTTCCACTGAAATGTCAGTTTCATTCGTTCTTCGTTCAACCTTTCCCCTCCTGCCGGGAAATATGAGAAAGCTGGAAATCTTACTCCAGTCATCCGTGTTCAGGACCGCCTCCTCCGACTTTAGCTTCCCATATAAAATGGCCTTAGCTCCGAGGTTTCTGGCCAGTTGAACATCGGTAAGCCTGTCACCGATCACATAGGAATTCATCAGGTCATAGGGCCCCTCCATGTATTCCTTTAACATCCCTGTGCCGGGCTTGCGGTTGGGGGATTTTTTATGTTCGAACGACCTGTCGATAAAAATTGCCTTAAATTCAATGCCTTCTCCCTTAAGGATATCCAGCATTTTCTGATGGGCAGGCCAAAAGGTTTCTTCAGGATAGGAAGACGTTCCCAGCCCATCCTGATTTGAAACCATCACCAGTTCATAATCTGTCATCCGGTTTATTTTCTGAAGAGCTGATATGGCAAGCGGGATAAAGGATAATTTTTCAAGCGAATCCACCTGCATATCATTTTCTGGTTCGTGGATGATGGTCCCATCCCGGTCAATAAACAGAACTTTTTTCATGCTTCGTTTTCAAATTTTTTCAGTTGGTCGATCAATGCAGCATTTTCCTCCGGTATTCCGGCCGTGATCCGCAGCGAATTCTCACATAATACGAGTTTCGATCTGTTCCTGACGATGATGTTGCGGTCAAGCAGGTACTGAAAAACCCTGGCAGCATCCCTGAACCTGACCAGGAGAAAATTGGCATCCGAAGGATAAACCTGTTCCACGATCCTCAGCTTCTTCAGTTCATTTTCCAGAAATTCGCGCTGGTCCAGGATAGCCCTGACCAGTTCATTTTTTCTGTTTTCAAATTCCAGTGCCTCCAGTACCATTTCCTGGGTCGCCTGATTGATATTGTAAGGGAATTTTATTTTATCCAGGAGTTTTATGATCTCTTTGTCAGCATATGCAATGCCCAGGCGCAGCCCGGCCAGTCCCCAGGCTTTGCTTAAGGTCTGCAGGATGACCAGGTTCCTGTGATCATTGATCTGGTCCAGAAACCCTCCGGAATCAGAAAAATCCATATAAGCTTCATCGATCACCGTGATCCCCTGGAAATTCCCGATGATCTTAAGGATGTTTTCACGGCTGAAGCTGTTTCCCGTGGGGTTGTTCGGGGAGCAGATAAATATAATTTTTGTGTTTCCATCGATTCTCCGGAAAACCTCTTCCACATCGATCTCATATTTTTCAGTCAGGGATACCTTGCGTACTTCGGCTTCCTGGAGCGTAGCCGTTACGGAATACATGTCATAAGTGGGGGGCATGACGACCACATTATCCTTGGCCGGTATACAGAACAACCTGATGATCAGGTCGATGGGTTCATCGCTTCCATTTCCCAAAAAGATCTGGTCAGGGGCTGTTTTTTTGATCCGGGATAATTTCTGTTTGATTTTCTGCTGGTGCGGGTCAGGGTACCGGTTATATTTTTCCTGAATCACGGAACCAAATGAATTTTCATTGGCATCCAGGAATATCCCGCCGCTTCCCGAAAATTCATCCCTGGCCGATGAGTAGGGTGTCAGATGAAGGATGTGGGGCCTGACAAGCTCCTCAAGTTTTTTCATTTTCCTGAATGTATTTTAACCGGATGGAAACCGCCTTTTTATGTGCTTCAAGTTTTTCTGCGGTGGCCATATGCATGACGGATGGCCCCAGGTTGGTCAAGCCGGCTTCAGAAATTTTCTGAAAGGTGATCCTTTTCATAAAACTATCCAGTGATATGCCGCTGTAAGCCCGGGCATAACCATAGGTCGGCAAAGTGTGGTTGGTTCCGGAGGCGTAATCGCCTGCAGATTCCGGGGTATAATTTCCTAAAAACACGGAGCCGGCATTGACGATACTTTCCGCCAGGATCTCTTCATTATCCGCGGCAATGATCAGATGTTCCGGGGCATAAAAGTTTGAAAGTTGCACTGCTTCCTCTATGTTTTTCACCAGGATCAGCCTGGCATTTTCAAGGGATTTCTGGACAATGTGTTTCCGGGGCAGTTCGGTTTTCTGTTCGTTGATTTCCTTCCTTACCTTATTCAGCAGTTTTTCACTTGTTGTAATGAGGATCACCTGGCTGTCAGCCCCGTGTTCCGCCTGGGAAAGCAGGTCGGCCGCGACAAATTCCGCGACGGCGGTATCATCAGCGATCACCGCCAGTTCCGAAGGTCCTGCAGGCATGTCAATGGCAGTGCCACGCTGGCTCACGACCTGTTTGGCAGCGGTTACAAACTGGTTGCCCGGGCCAAAAATCTTATCCACTTTGGGGATCGTTTTCGTTCCGAAAGCCATAGCGGCAATGGCCTGGGCACCACCAATCTTGGCGATCATTTCGATTCCTACCAGATCGGCCGTATATAAAATTGCAGGCACAATTTCGCCACTCCTGTTGCAGGGCGTGCACATGATCACCTGTTTACATCCGGCGACCCTTGCCGGAATCCCCAGCATCAGGATGGTGGAGAACAGCGGTGCGCTTCCTCCCGGTATGTAAAGACCAACTTTTTCAATCGGGACATTTTTCCTTTTACAGATCACGCCGGCAGTGGTCTCAATTTCAATCGTATTCTGCCGTTGAGCCGTATGGAATTTTTCAATGTTTTCATACGCCTGGTGTATGGCATTTTTCAGATCTGATTTTACCAGTTTTTTGGCTGCTTCGATCTCTGAAGGATTGACCAGGATATGATCCAGTTCAACATGATCGTATTCATAGGTCAGTTTCCGCAATGCCTTATCCCCTTTTTCCTGGACTTTCTTCAGGATCGGTTTTACGATTTTGCGGATCGATTTTTCATCGATGGCAGGCCTTTTTATCAGTTCGTGCCAGTCTTTTTTATCCGGATATTTTATTACTTTCATTGGATTACAGTATCATCTTTTCTATTGGGACCACCAGGATCCCCTGTGCTCCGGCCTGTTTCAAATGATCAATAATTTCCCAGAATTTTTCTTCATTGATCACCGAATGCAGGGAGCTCCAGCCTTCCATGGCGAGGGGAACCACCGTAGGGCTTTTCATTCCGGGAAGTATATCGATAATCTGATCAATTTTATCATTCGGGGCATTCAGCAATATGTATTTAAAACTTTTAGCCTTTTGGACAGCGTTGATCCGGAAGAGAAACTGTTCCAGGATCATTTCTTTTTCGGCAGGAAGATCAGCGTTCGCAATCAATACGGCTTCTGACGACATGATCGTTTCGACTTCTTTGAGGCCATTGCTGATCAGGGTACTGCCGGAGCTCACAATATCACAAATGGCATCCGCCAGGCCGATGCCGGGGGCGATTTCGACGGATCCGCTTATCTCATGAATATCGGCTTTTATTCCTTTTTCCTTGAGATAACCTTCGGTCAGGTTTGGGTAGGAGGTGGCAATATTTTTTCCACTGAAAAATTCAAGGCCATCATAGTCAATTTCCTTTGGGATAGCCAGGCACAACCGGCATTTTGAAAAACCCAGCTGCATCACCACCCGGTTGTTTTTTCCCTTTTCAAGTACAACATTAAGGCCCGCAATACCAATATCGGCCACGTGGTCTGCCACATACCCCGGTATATCATCATCCCGAAGATAAAGGATTTCCATGGGGAAATTAACGGCATTGGATTTCAATTTCCCTTTACCGTTATTCACTTTAATATTGCATTCCATGATGAGATCAAGAGATTCCTGGCTTAATCTGCCTGATTTCTGAATCGCTATTCTGAGCATTTTTTGGACATATAAATGAAAATCAGCTGACCGCAATCCATGGCCCGGCTAAACGAAGCTCCATGATCCGGCCTGATAAAAGTCATTCCAAAATTAAGTATATGAATACTAAATGAGAAGTATTTATAGGTTATGCAGGATAAATTTTTGAAATAATTTTCAAATTTCTTAATGTATCAGAAATATATTTGCAAGATATCATAACCGACTCATCAATTACTGAAGCTTATTTAAATCCAGGGGTTTGTCCAAATTGAATAAAGGGATTGTCATCATACCAACGTACAATGAAGCTGAAAATGTCATTCCATTGATTGAAAGAATAGCTTCACTTTCCATAAAATTCGACATCATGGTCGTCGATGATAATTCTCCGGATGGTACGGCTGATCTGGTCAAGCAATACATGAAGTCAGCAAGACATGCGGATGAGCTGGATAATCTGAGGATTCATATATATGTAAGGGAAAACAAAAAAGGCCTTGGTACAGCCTATATATACGGATTCAAAAAGGCGCTGGAACTGGGGTATGATTATATTTTTGAAATGGATGCGGATCTTTCCCATAATCCCGATGACCTCATTCAGCTTTATTCAGCCTGTGCGGATGAAGGATACGATATGGCCATCGGTTCACGCTATATTTCAGGGGTCAACGTGGTGAATTGGCCGATCGGGCGGGTCCTCCTGTCCCTGTTTGCCAGTTTGTATGTAAAAATAGTTACAGGCATGCCCATCCAGGATCCAACCGCAGGATTCATATGCTATAAGAGGAGGGTGCTTGAAACCATTGACCTGGATAAGGTACGATTTATTGGCTATGCCTTCCAGATCGAGATGAAATTCACAACCTGGAAATACGGTTTCCTGATCAGGGAGATCCCCATCATTTTTACCGATAGGAAAGGAGGGGAGTCTAAAATGTCGATTCATATTTTCAAGGAAGTCGTGTGGG
>JAGTVG010000513.1 GCA_018224645.1 Cyclobacteriaceae bacterium | reverse complement strand
ACGAAAAGAATCATACCTTGCCTCGATGTTATGGACGGCCGGACCGTTAAGGGTGTCAATTTTATCAACCTGCGTGACGCCGGTGATGCCGTTGAACTGGGGAAAATCTATGCGGAACAGGGTGCAGATGAGCTTGTATTCCTGGATATTACGGCCACGGTGGAAAAGCGGAAAACCCTGATCGAACTTGTCAAAAGGGTTGCAGCAGAACTCAATATCCCCTTTACGGTAGGCGGGGGCATCATGAGCATCCAGGATGTATCAGCACTGCTCAATGCCGGGGCAGATAAGATCTCGATCAACTCCGCAGCCATCCAGGACCCTGCCCTCATTGATCAGCTGGCCCGGGAATTCGGAAGCCAGTGTGTGGTGGTGGCGGTAGATACCAGGAAATATGAAGCAGAAGATAAAGTGCATATTCATGGGGGCAGGACACCCACAGAAATAAGGACACTGAATTGGGTGAAGGAAGTGGAGAACCGGGGAGGGGGGGAGATCCTGTTGACAAGCATGGACCATGATGGCACAAAAAATGGATTTGCCGTTGAATTGAATGCAAAGGTCTCATCTATGCTTTCCATTCCGGTCATTGCCTCGGGAGGGGCCGGTAAAATGGAACATTTTGAACCGATTTTCAAGGAAGGGAAAGCCGATGCTGCCCTTGCAGCAAGCATTTTCCATTTCCGCGAGATTTCCATCCCGGATCTTAAACGATATTTATCGGATAGAGGAATTCCAATGAGAATCTGATTTTAAAAGCCTATGGCCTTAAACTTTGAAAAATTTAACGGGTTGATTCCAGCCATTGTCCAGGATCATAAAACCGGCAAAATCCTGATGCTTGGATTTATGAATGAGGAGGCTTACGATATAACCGTTCGTGAAAAAAAGGCCACCTTCTATAGCCGGTCCCGGGAATCGATATGGACAAAGGGAGAAACATCGGGTAATTATCTCTATGTCAAGGATATCATCGAGGATTGTGATCATGATACCCTGCTCATCAAGGCAGACCCGGCCGGTCCTGTTTGCCATACCGGCGCCGATACCTGTTTTAATGAAATAAATCAGGAGACAGAATTTTTTATCAGTCACCTGGTGAAGGTGATCCATGACAGGCATGAGCATCCATCGGAAACCTCCTATACAAGTTCACTTTTCAGGCAGGGGATCAACAAGATTGCCCAGAAAGTGGGCGAGGAAGCCGTGGAACTTGTGATCGAATCGAAAGATGACAATAAAGATCTCTTCCTGAATGAGGCGGCTGATCTCTTTTTTCATTATCTTGTATTGCTTGAAGCCAAGGGATATTCCTTTGACGAGATTATTGCGGTTTTAAAAGAACGACATAAGTGAAAGTTTCACAAGCACCCGGTTCCGTACTGATGGTGCGGCCAGCAAATTTCGGATTCAATCCCCTGACGGCCGCCTCGAATACTTTTCAGCATCCTGAAGATGAAGCTCCGGAACTCATCCAATCCCGGGCAAGGCTTGAATTTGATCTTTTTGTCGAAAAACTGATTGGTTCTGACATCGACGTGATCGTGCTTGAAGATACACCAGATCCCATTACACCGGATGCAATTTTTCCGAATAACTGGATCTCCTTTCATGAGGATGGAACCGTGGTCCTCTATCCGATGATGGCCGAGAACCGAAGATTGGAAAGAAGGGAGGAAGTGATTTACATGCTCGAGAAAAATTACCGGTTTACCGTCAGCCGAATACTTGATCTTACTTTTTTTGAACAGTTTGACCGGTTTCTGGAAGGCACCGGAAGCATGGTCCTGGATTATGTTAACCGGAAAGCTTTCTCCAATCTTTCTCCCAGGACAGAAGAATCCGTTCTCGACAGATTCTGTCAGGAGATGAATTTCAGGAAGGAAGTTTTTTCCTTCGTTGATGAAAATGGAATGGAAATATACCATGCCAATGTGGTGATGTGTATCGGGACAGGCTATGTGGTGGTTTGTCTTGAATCGATTATCGATGAAGCGGAAAGGATCAAACTGCTGCATTCGTTTGAAGCATCCGAACATGAGATCATAGAGATCAGTTATCTTCAGTTATCGGGTTTTGCAGGTAATATGATCGAACTGAAAAATGGGAAGGATGATCCTTTCCTTGTCATGTCTGAAAAGGCCTACCGCAGCCTGGGCAAGGACCAGGAAAAACGTTTGGGCAGGCATGCCGATATTCTCTTTTCTCCCCTTGATACGATTGAAAAATATGGAGGAGGCAGTGCCAGGTGTATGATAGCAGGGATTTTTTTGCCGCGAAAATGAATGAATGACCGAAGTCCGAAGCAAAAATCCTTTCCAGTTATCAACAGATGGGGAGGCTGAAAAACAACAGGCCCGACAATCAGCATCTGATCACCATTCATTAGCGTCCACTTTCCGCCCCCAGTGTATCCTGTGCATTAGAGATGCATTCGTGAATTGCGAATCAATCAAAAGAAAACAATTATTCGTATACCACGCAGATTTCCTTAAGTTTTTTCCGTTCAATATCGGGTACATACGTCTCATCAGCGGCATGACCCACCGGGATCAGGAGAAAAGGCCGTTCATTTTCAGGCCGTTGCAGGATCTCGATTAAGAAATTCATCGGGCTCGGCGTATGAGTCAGCGCCACCAGTCCAGCATGCTGAATGGCCATCAGCAGAATGCCACAGGCAAGGCCGATGGATTCAGTCACATAATAATTATTCTTTTTTTCACCTTTTTCACCCACTTCATAGATCCTGCGGAAAACCACGATCAGCCAGGGTGCCGTTCCCAGGAAAGGTTTCTGCCAGTCAGTCCCGATTTTTTTCAGGTCATCCAGCCATTCCTGGCTCATTCTGCTGGCATAATTTTCATATTCTTCCTTTTCCGCCGCTTCCCTGATCCTTTTTTTTATGTCCGGATTGCCCACCAGGCAGAAGGTCCATGGCTGCTTGTTTGCCCCGGAAGGCGCTGTGCCCGCTGCTTTGACAATATTTTCCAAAATACCCCTTGAAACCGGTTTTTCAGAAAAATGACGGACGGATCGCCGCTGATTTGCGAAATCATAAAACCAGGATGATCGCTGATCCATCTCTTCCTGAGGATACGCTCTCGGAAAATACGGGATATGTTCAAAACCGCCAATATTCCGTGATTTTTTTTCAGCCATTTCTAAATAATTATGGTAAATATATTTCCGGGTCGATCTGACTGGCTTCTTCCAGCTGCTTGTGTGAACCGATATCCATCCAAAGATTATCTTCTACAGGATACCCATATATCCTGTATGAGGCAGCCAGTTCAATATAGGTATTGATGATAGAAAAAACTTCAGTTTTCTGCATCAGATCAAAGATGTCCGGACTGATCACATGAATGCCGCAGAAACCGGTCGGAGTGAGCCCCTCCCTGCCTGATGGCCTGATAAACTTTCTTTCACCTGTATTCCTGTTTTCCCAACCAGCCAGGAGCCAGTCTTTATCAAACAAAAGACTTCGTTGGCTGTTTTTGCCCTTTACGGCCAGGGTGGCCATGGCCTTTGCAGGCTGGTGAAACCTATACATCCTATACAGGTCGATGTCGGATATCACATCCACATTGTGTACAAGAAAAGGTTCGCCGTCATTGAGATATTTCCTTGCATTTTTTATACCTCCGCCGGTATCCAGTATCTTTTCCGTTTCATGGGTAAAATAAAAATTGATCCCCGGCAAATTTAAAGTTTCGATATAGGAAATGATCTTTTCAGGCAGGTAATGAAGATTTATGATGATCTCTGTAAAGCCAAAATTTATCAGCCGCCGGATGATGATCCCGATGATCGGCATTCCATGTATGCTGACCAACGCCTTTGGAATGCTTTCGGTGAGGGGTCTGAGCCGGGTCCCAAGGCCGGCTGCCAGGATCATCGCCTTCATAACCCGAGTTTTTTCATGTCCTCCTCCCGGTGATGGATCAGGATCTCTATATCGGCACCGTATCGCTCGTGCAAAATTTCTTTAAGTTTTTCAGCACAATAGATCGAACGATGCTGCCCTCCGGTACATCCGAAATTGATCATGAGGTTTGTGAATTTCCTGTCCAGATAATTATCGATGGATTTATTGATCAGTTTGTAAACATCATCAACGAACAGATCGGCTTCACTCCGTGTCCTGAGGAACTCCATGACTATGGGATCGTGCCCTGTCATATCCTTGAATTCCTCGTACCGCCCCGGATTATGGATCGCCCTGCAATCGAACACAAAGCCTCCGCCATGTTCGGAAAGGTCCACAGGAATACCCCTGCGATAGGAGAAGCTGTTGATCTCGACAATCAGCTTTCCTTTATATTCCCTTGTGTCGGTGAAGTGTTTTAATTCCGGGGCATTGGGAAGGTTTTTCAAAACAGTTATCAGGTGGGGTATTTCGAGTGGGATCTGATACTGATGCAGAAGAAAGGTCAGGTTTTTTAGGGCATAGGGAATACTCTTGAGAAAACTGGGTTTGTTCTCATAAAATCCCCTGAAGCCAAAAGCGCCCATGGCCTGTAACAGCCGTATCAGCACGAACCCGTAATAATAATCCTTGAATTTAACCACATCGATCTTGAGATGTTGCTGTACATGCTCCAGATAATGTTCCAGGAGATAATTCCTTAATTCAAAAGGTAAATCTGCTTTGGCATCCCACAACAATGAAGCAAGGTCATATTGAAGGGCCCCTTTCCGCCCACCCTGGTAATCGATATAATGGGTGCGGTTTTCATAGATCATGATATTGCTGGACTGAAAATCCCTGTATAGAAAAAAATCACTGTTTTCAGCCAGGAGCCAGTCGGAAAATTTCTGAAAATCATTCTCGAGTTCCTGTTCGTCAAAGGCTATTTTAGCCAGTTTCAGAAAATAATATTTGAAATAGTTCAGGTCCCACATCATAGACTGCTTATCGAATTTTGACCTCGGATAACATTTTGAATAATCAAGGCCTTCATTTCCATGTATCTGGAAGAGGGGTAACTCTTCAACGATCCTCTTATAGAACGGAACAGCAATCTCAGGAAATTCACCATTCTCCCGGTGATCTGTCAGGAAGGAAAATAATGTTACATCGCCCAGGTCTTCCAGGAGGTATATGTTGTGGTCAAGATCCTCATGATAAATTTCAGGAACGGGCAGGCCCCTGTTCAAAAAATGTCTTGTGAATGTCAGGAATGCCTCGTTTTCCTTCCTGTCGGCATTGAATACCCCGATCGCCGATTTTCCGCCGGTATACATCCGGTAATATTCCCTGTATGACCCTGAACGGGGAAGGGTTTCAAACTTTTTCGGCGGATGACCGGCATATCTTTCAAATATGTCCTGTAAATTTTTGGTTTTGCTCAATGTATTCTATCCGTTTTACCGGGTTAAAATAAATTTCAAAATTAATGCTATCCGGCTCAAAACATCAATTGGAATTTAAATAAAATTCCAGGACATGCATCGCACACGAACTTCCCCTCCAGGATTTTTTCCTCTTGTTCAAAAACCGGCCTGTTTTCCTGTAAATGAACTACTGTAAAGCATGAAGGAAAAGGTTCTGAATCCCAGTCCGGTACCGGCCTTTCCGGTTTGATCATCTTCCCTGTTGCCGATCAGGAAACGGTATGATTCAAATGTTTCCAGGTCTGATTGTGATTCAGGGAAATTGCCAGAGCATTTCCACCAAAAAGAACAATACTTTCATATTCTATTCAATTAAAAATCCGGATTCGGGATTTCACCCAAAAAAACACTGATCTCTTCAACCGGCATCCGGACAGGTATTTCAGGGGTTTCATCAGGATATCCGAGCAGGATGGCACAATAAACCATACAATACGCCGGGATCCGGTAAAATTCCTCGAGTTTCTTTTTGTCGACAAACTCACCCTGGTAGATCAGACAGGTTCCCAGGCCAAGTTGATGAGCGGTGAGTAACATGTTCTGCATGGCGAGTCCCGCATCCAGGGCACCTGAATATTTTTCAAAGAACAACCTTTCATCCACGGTAACGAATATCCTTACCGGCGCCTGCTCGAACATTCCGGGATTGCTCGCATCTCCTTCCTTCAATTCATTTAATGGAGTTTCTGCAATGAAAAAACGCCAGGGCAGACGGTTAAAAGCCGAAGGCGCATAGATACCCGCTTCCAGGATTTCCATTATCAATTCCCGTGGAACCTGTTTTTTCTTCCAGAACCTGATACTTCTCCGTTCCCTGATGATCGTTTGCAGATCATCATCTTTCTGCACGGCAATTTTTTCCTGAACAGGATTGACCATCAATTTTCTTTCGGTCAGCCATATTTTATAGGTCCGGAGCTTTTTTTCCGCCCAGGAAATGTATGGAGTTTCAGGGAAATGCTTTTTTCTCCACAACGCGAGGAGCCTTTCAAGGTCCATCGATTCCTGGTTTTTTTTATCGACATCCGGGTTCCTGGTTCTGGTAGCAACATCCAGCATATGGGCATTAAAACGGATCAATTGCCCCAGTTGTAATTGATCAAAATTGTCCGGAGAAGTCATCATGTTATCATTTAAAAAAAAGGATACTGAAAATGAAAAACGGTTGGTGTAAAAATGATCCATTTTTTTCAGCTAAAAAAATGTGAAGCCTGATTAATGACCTGAGGTCTATGCATTTCTTCCGGCTAAATTTTTTATCGCTTTCAGAACTTTTTCAGGCTCTCTGGATGTATATAGGATAGAACAGGTTGAAAAGTATATGATACGGGATCAGGATTATATCCCTATCACGAAAAGTAGCCGGATTGCCTATTACCCGTTGGAATATTCGGCGTGGCCTTCGGCTTTCTTGAAGCTATTGTTATCTGATGAGAATCCTCCTGATGACCTTTTCGCCGTTTGGACCTTCCATGCGGATCAGGTATATCCCCCATGATAACCCGGTCAGATCGATCCGGTCCTCCAGGACGATGCCGGATTTTAAAAAATCATGATTGGCAATGATTTTACCCGAAGGGCTATAGATGGTTATTCTATATAATCCATCCAGATTATTTCTCAGTTCGAACAGTAAAATCCCCTCATTGGGATTGGGATAAACTATCCATGAAGCCGCCAGGCCTTCATCCTCAAGATCAGTAATCACATCAATGATGACAGAAGAGGTATCCTGGCAACCATTGTCAGCAGTGATGGTAAGATTTACTTTGATCGGGATCTCTGTATTTACAGTGAACGTGGGATTCTGATCATTGCTTGTTGTTCCATCACTCAATTGCCAGAACCATTTCATGGCATTGACAGATTGATCAGTGACAACGATACCAATGTCCTGATTCTTATCAATTTCAGGTGGATTGACCTCAAAAATTGCCATCGGGGAAGAAAATTTCTGGACTAAAATGTCTTCGGAAGTTGATTCGCAGCCGGATGTTGTATCTTTTACAGTGACAGAATAGGTGCCTGCGGAATTTACCCTGATCGTTTGTGTGTTTTCATTCCCAGGATTCCAGAAATAGGTATCAGCTTTTTCAACGATCAGGGTCAGTGTATCATTATCACAAAGTGACCTGGATCCTGACAGACTGATTTTCGGATTTGCTTTCAGGAAGACTTTGACAGGAGTCCTTACGCTTTCCCATGAATTATCGGCATTGGAAACATAAAACATGGTATCCTGTGTGAGGATCCCAGTGGTATACACATCACCGTTGTGAAAAGATTCCCCACCGGTTTTTGAATGGTACCATTTATAACTGCCTGCTCCTGAGGCCTGGATCATTGCCGCATTTTCATAACAGACCGTTACATCCGGCACAATGGGTCTTGAGGCCTTCAAGGTATAATTGTACATGGTATCCGCAGCTTCCGATGAGGCCATCAGTCCTTCAAGGGTAGAGGCTCCATGGATGGCGAAGGCGATCACGATGGAATCATCGGGGGCGATTGTGTACGGACCAGTCCCGACAGAATGGCTGACATCAGTTCCATTCTCACTGCCGGTGCCTGCCTCAGCCCTGCCGATCCCGCTTGAGATGGATAGAAATTTTTCCTCATTGGTGAATCCATCATAAATTCCAAATGGATTGTTATCATTATTCTCATCATTGTCGATGGCAAAATAATTGGGATTGCCTGTTAAGGACTGGATCCCCGAATATACCAGGCTGTTATCAACGGTATCAAGGTTATAAACATAACCCAGCGAAGTTTTTTCGTACCATGAAGCCCTGTCTGCCTGTCCGCCCTCGCTGAGGTCCCAGTCGGCGAACAAACCTGCATGAAAATCTTCCAACATTCCTGCTGACCGGTTGTAGATGGTATATTCTATAATAAAATATTTGTTATTGGGAACCTCTTTCCAAACCATTGTCCTGTACCGGACCTCGACATCCGAAGCATCGGACGCCGCTAAACTATCATTGAAACTGCCGACGATCTCGCTTGCAGAATATAAGCCCGGACTCAGATCCTGGATTCTCTGGAGGGGAAAAAAATCATTATCATATTCACCGCCAGCCGATCTGACATTGTTGGATACCCTTCTTGTCACCGCACCAAGGATTAGCCCCATTTCATACAAAATATTCTTTTCATCATAAACAAAACCAAGTCCCTCTGTCTGGTCAGTATCCTGGAATCCCAGTCTTCCATTCTCTGCGATGGTGGAGGTGATCAGATTTTCTTCTATATTCAGGAATGTTGGATTCAGAAGGACTGAAAGGAACTGATAATCATAAAAAGAACCATCATTAAATTCCATCTGCAGATCGATCCGCGTGTTCGGAGGGACAGTTTCCGCGATCCTGATCTCAAATGGTTCCGCCAGGTTGGTAACTTCCTGGTTCATTTCAATACTACCGAGTATACTTTCATTCTTCACCACCTGCAGGAGAGCACTTTTGCTGGTCAGTCTGACCCGCATGCCTCCGGTACTGGGCCAGAGGTAGTTTTTAAAGGTAGCAACCAGGAAGCCCCCTTCACCAGGACCAGGCGTTTTCCCCTCACTGTTTAATAACCTGTATTTCTGTAACCGAACGGATGGTGGATTATCAATTAGCGCCTTTTCTATATCCAGGATGCCCTTGCCGAGTTTGTTCTTGAATGAGGCCGATGTGTTTACGTCATAAATTGTATCATTGGCCGTTACCCGCAACAACTCACTTACCTGAGGGGCAGTTAATTCCGGGCGATGGCTGCGAACAAGTGCTGCGGCCGCGGCTACGATGGGTGAAGAAAAAGATGTTCCCTGCTGAATCCCATAGACATTATTATATTCAAGCACAGCAATGCCACTGCCGGGTGCAGTAATGTCCACCGTTTTGCCATAGGTTGTGAATGAGGCTTTGTTCAGCCTGGCATCAACAGCCGATACAGAAAGCACATTGTCATAGGCGGAGGGATAATGATCATCGGTTTCCCTGCCTGTATTTCCTGCAGCGGCGACCACGACAATGTCCAGGTCTTCCACCACAAAATTGATCACATCCTGGGCGATCTGGCTTCGGAAATTGCTTCCCCAAGAACAATTGATTACATCAACGCCAAGAGAAGCCGCATAGAGAATACCGCTATAGGTATTCAACAGGCTGAGTTCATCATCATTCATATCGTCAGCCATATGTTTCGTAAATAGGACCTTGCATTTATTGGCTATGCCTGCCAGTCCGATCCTGTTATTAACGGTAGCACCGATCACTCCTCCGACGCCGGTACCATGGGAATGGCTTCCTCCTTTCATGATCATTGGATCATTGTCTTCGTCATCATTATTTCTCAGGGCACCGCCGAAATCCCAGCCCCGGTAATCATCGACGTAGCCATTATTGTCATTGTCTATGCCATCCACGGGATCGGCTTCATTATACCAGAGACTGTTCACAATATCTGGATGATCCCGGTCAATACCTGAATCAACAATGGCGATGACAACCTCCTCGCTTCCCTGGGTAATTTCCCAGGCTTCGAATGTTTTGACCAGATCCAGATAATACTGCCGGGACAGCAACGAGTCATCGGGTTCAAAAGTCATCCGGTTTATCCAGGCAGGTTCAACAATTTCAAACATGCCGGTTTCATATAATAAATTCACAGCCTCTTCAAGCGGCATGGTGGCATAGTTATATATTACCTGCTGATAAGACCGGATATCATGCTCCATGGACCTGATTTTTCTTGCCCGGGTTTTCAGTTTCTCAATTTGTTGGGGATGGGCGAATGGATTAAGTTCCTTTACTTCCAGAAGATTTAAGATCTGTCTTGTTTGTTCCTCCCGGGGATCTAATAGAATCCTTTCACTGATATATTCCGGCTTGAGTTTCACATACAAAATTCCTTCCTGGAAATCAGATGGGTTTACTGCCGGATCCAGCTTGAAACGTTTTTTTTTGATATGCGGCAGATCCTGGCATATGACATGATGATATGTAAACAGATAAAAAACAAATGCCACTATCCAGCCGCCTTTTTTCATAAAACTGTTAATGATCTTTCTTATATTCAACATGGATGACTTGCTCTGGGCCGCATCATCCGAACACCAAAATTATGATCCTTTAACAAATATACAAGGAATGTATATTAATCAGGATAGATGATATAGGATTTAGTGTCCAATATTTTATTCCTGATTCACTACCGGAAATTTCAACAACTTTCGAAGACCCTGAAGATTAATTTACAAGACAATTATCCGGGTTCAGGATCCCTGACAGATTATTCTACGGAAAAATCCGGAAACCCGGACCCGTTTTCGGACCTTGCCAAGAAATAATTCAAAAGTTATTTCCTGATCACATTAAACTTGAATTTCTTTGCCTTAATAAAAACAGGAATTACCGATCCGGATACTCAGATGTTGAAACAGGATTAATTCAGGAGGGGTTCTTCATTTTTACCTGGCTGAAATGAACATGGTCTCAATTTGATTTGCAGGAACCAGTGCGCAGCAACCGGATGTTTATTAAATAATTATGAAATTAAATGGAACAGGCGAGGAAAGTTTATTATAAATATCTGTCGGACAACTGGGTCCTGCCGGAAAATAGATGGGTCCTGTCAGAACGCACAAACGTGGTACTGCGGGATTTTCCGGTGAGTCCCTGTGAATTCAGTACTGATCTTGCCCCCTTCGTTACTGAAATCATCGAAAAACATGGATTGGAGGAGTGGAAAGCTGCCGTATTGACGAATGAAATGCACCGGCATCTGGGCATTTATTCGCTCATTGGCGTAAAAATGGGTATTCTGGCCAGGGAAATCCTTCAGGCCGGCCTTGATGAAATGGTAGTGGAATCATTTACAGGGTTTATTCCACCGGTCAGCTGCATGGCTGACGGTCTCCAGGTTTCCACCGGAGCCAGCCTTGGAAGGGGGACCATTTTTATAAAGGATGTCAAGCAAGGCGAACCCGTGGCTGTTTTTATAAAATCCGGCCAGCAAATAAAGCTTATGCTGAAAAGGGAATACCGGGAACATGTTGATGAACTGATCCATTCCCTGTCCCGTAATTCTCCCAGTGACACAGAGGGCTATTTTGACAAAATCAGGAATATATCGGTTAAATATTGGTTAGAACTTGACAGAAATGATATTTTTGATATCTATTAAAATATAAATCATGAAAATATTCACATCGATGCAGGGTAATAAAGGAGTTAAATTCCTGCAATCGACAATATTTCTTATTTTCATTATGGGCGAATGCCTGCTTGCGCAGGGTCAGGATAGTATCAGGAGCTATGAACTGGATCCTCTCGTCATTACTGGAACAAGGATTAACCGCCAGAAAAGTGAAATACCAGCAAGCATATCCGTGATCTCGAGACAGCAGATAGAAAGCAGCCGGGAAATCAATATCCTCCCTGTGCTTGCAAACCGGGTGCCGGGTCTGTTTGTCAATAAAAGGAATATGGTCGGGTATGGTGTCGGTCCGAATTCCGGCGGAAATATCAGCATACGCGGGGTAAGTGGGACCCCCAACACCCAGGTCCTGATGCTGATCGATGGTCAACCCCAGTTCATGGGTATTTTCGGACATCCTATCGCCGATGCATATACTTCTTCCGATATCGAACGTGTTGAAGTGATCCGGGGGCCTGGATCCATACTCTACGGATCAAATGCCCTGGGTGGCGCCATTAACCTGATCACCCGGCAACCAAAAGAAGGTCTCAATCTTTATGGGAAGGCCGCCTACGGTTCCTATAATACGGGAATATATACCGGATCGGTGGGTTATCAAGTGGATAAATTCGGTGTTTTCGGGTCTTTCAACAGGGAAAAGACCGATGGTTTCCGGGATGATGGAGATGATGAATTCCGGAATACGACCGGCTATCTGAAACTGGATTACCAGGTTTCAAAGAATATTAATTTCAGCCTTGACGGGAACATTGCCGATGCGAGTTATCATGATCCTGGACCCGTAGAGGGAAATGCCCCGGCAGACAGTGCACGGGAATATACAAGAAGACGGACTGCGTTTTCCGTTGAGAACCGGTATGATAAAGTTGAAGGTGCCTTGAAATTTTTCTATAATAACGGAGATCATGCTTTTTCTGACGGTTTCAGATCTAATGATTTTAATTATGGTCTGACCTTTTACCAGAATCTTAAATTGCTTAAGAACAATGTGATTACCCTCGGGGTCGATGCTAAAAAATTCGGTGGGGAGCCCACCAACATGAATACGCCACCCGGTATCCCTAATGGGTTCGATGTCGAATACAGAATCAATGAGACAGATCTTTATGCCCTTATCCAGCAGAACGTTGGAGGGAATCTTTCCATTGATGCAGGGTACAGGTTTGTCAATAACAGCCTGTATGGTTCGGCCCATGTCCCAGCCTTTGGCCTTGCGTACCAGATATCGGGAAATACGGGACTGAAAGCCTCTGCAAGTAAAGGATTCAGGAGCCCGGCCATCGTAGACCTGTATCTGTTTCCTGTTGCCAACGAGGAACTTGAGCCGGAAGATCTCTGGAATTATGAACTTTCATGGAACCAGACCTCCAGCGACGGGAAATTCGATGTGGAATTAACTGGTTTTTATATTGATGGCAAAAATATGATACAGGCCGTGGTCGTGACGGCACCCCCGCCGATGAAGATCAATACGGGGGAATTCCAGAATAAGGGGATCGAACTCAGCACAGATTATAAAATTTCTGAAAGCCTGGGCCTGCTGATGAATTACACCTATCTATCCACCTCGAAGGAACTTTTGTACGCACCCGATCATGAACTGAATCTTCAGGGAATGTACCGGTGGAAACCGCTGACCTTCATGGCTGATTTTAAATATGTGAATGGATTGAATACTTTCATCGGAGAGAATGAAACGACCTCAGAGAATTATGTGTTGCTGGATCTTAAAATAAACTGGCAAACAATGAGCTGGCTGAATCTATTTGTTGACCTGAATAATATTTTTGACACTTCTTATCAGATTGACCGGGGTTATCCGTTGCCCGGGTTCAATGTGATAGCCGGGCTGGAGTTCAGGTACTATTAATGAGCATATAATTTTTGAATTTCGTTCGAAAAATATTTTTCCTGATTTTTACTGTAAGTCTGGCCTATGCCGTACTGCGCTATCATGTATTTGGTGATGTCCCATGGACCCATTTCCCGCTCTTTGTATTCAATAAGGTGGTAGCCCTGAGTGGATTCCTGCTGCTGATTTTCAGTTCCATTCTTTCCCTGGTGAAAAATGGGCTGAAGGAAGACCGGGATATGATCGGTTTCGGGAGTCTTGTGCTTATCATCATTCACGTATTTATCAGCGTGATCCTACTGGGCCCGGAATACTTTTTGAAATTCTATGGTCCTGATGGAAAATATAACCTTACAGGAGAGCTTAGCATGTTGACTGGTATACTTGGACTGGCCGCGATGTGGATGGTAAACCGTTATTTTTCCATTTCCGGCACTTTGAACAGGGAATCAATCAGGGGGAAACAATATAAAAAACTTGTAAGCCTGGCGATCATTGCGGGTTTTTTTCATACATTTATCATGGGATTCAAATCCTGGCTTACGCCTGATGAATGGCATGGTTACTTTCCACCGATAACCTTGTTGGCTGTGTTCGGATTTTTTGCCTGGATGTTTTTCGCCATCCGTAAAAATAAAAATGTTACATGACCAGGACTTTGGCACCCCTGATCTTACTGTTCCTGACCTCCATTAATGCCGTATTGGCCTCTCCCAGCGGAAATTTACTGATTTCGGGCCGTATACCGGCTTCAGCTGCAAGCTTTAAAAATTCGCTGATATCATCCTTGGTCACATTGGCCACCGATTTGATTTCCTTTTCCATCCAAAGGTGTTCATGGTAACTCAATTGCTGTAGATAGTCCTTGTCGTAATCTTCCTTGCGTATGGCATTGATCACCAGCCTGCCATTAGGCCGCAGGTTTTTCAGAGAATCAACCACCGGTTTCCATACGGGGGTGGTATCGATGATGGCATGCATCTGTTCCGGTGCCTTCTCCCCGATATCCCCTGTCCAGACAGCCCCCAGTTCCCTGGCAAAGGAACGTTCATTTTCGCTTCGAGCAAAAACAAATACATTGACTTCCGGCAGACTGAAACGCACCAGTTTTAATACAAGGTGGGCAGATGCCCCGAAACCGGTGAGGCCAAGGAACTGACCGTTCTTAAGCTGGCTGAGATGGAGCGATCGGTAGCCGATAGCGCCTGCACAAAAAAGAGGGGAGGCTTCTGCATCTGAATAAAAATCCGGGATCCTGTAAATAAATTTCGCATCTGCCTTCATGTATTCAGCATATCCTCCATTTTCATCCCTCCCTGTGGCTTTGAATTCAGGGCAGAGATTCTCCAATCCCTGCAGGCAATAAGCACATTTTCCACAGGCAGAATAGATCCAACCCACCCCGACACGGTCATTTATTTTATATGCTGATTCCCCGGGGGCGGTACCAACGATGTACCCCACCACCTGGTGTCCGGGAATGACCGGAAAAGAAGGAGGGGGCGTGCGGCCTTCGATTTCATCCAATTCCGTATGGCATACACCACATGCGGTAACTTTTATTAATACTTCACCATCTATAATCTTCGGTTCAGGCAATTGGACGGATGTTAATGGTTTATGATTTTCTGAAAGATCAACGATCCTGTTCAATTGCATGGCTTTCATGAGAAGTATTATTTTGGGGTTCAACGTTCCAGGAAAATCCGGTATCCCCGAGGGAAGTCCATTGATTCTTCATATTTCCCCTGAGATTACCGATCAGGACCTGGTTGCCTGGAAAAACAGCCAGGTCGCGCATCTCCCAGGGATCCTCATCCAGGTTAAACAATTGTATATGATTGTCACCATCAACATGATATTCGATGTATTTCCACGGGCCTTTACGTATCCCTCGTTGAAAATTCTTATAGGCAAAAGTCAATAATTCACGATGTGATGCATCAGGATCCCTGAGGCATTTTAAAAAACCAGAGGTTTCAACGGAAGCGGGAGTTTTGATTCCGACATATTCGCAAAGGGTAGGATAAAGATCATTCAGATAACAAAACGCATTGCTGGTCCGGTTTTCGGGGATACCGGGACCACTGATGATCATCGGGATCCTGATGCTGTGTTCATAGAGATTCTGTTTACCCATCAGGCCGTGCTGACCAACCGCCAAACCGTTATCGGCCGTAAAAATGATCAGTGTATTGTTCCGGATCCCCTTATGATCAATGGCAGAAAGTATCCGTCCTACGGCATGGTCCAGATGGCTGATCATTGCATAATATGCCTTGATATGGTTAATGACCTCTTCGCCGGTTCGCGGAAAAGTAGCGAGGAGTTCGTCCCGTATCACCAGTTCCCCATTGTCGAACGGATGCTGGGGAAGGAAATTGAGAGGTAACTTAATTTCCCGGTTCTCATAAATATCAAGAAAATCTTCCGGCATTTCCCGTGGATCATGGGGAGCCTGAAAAGCAAGGTAAAGTAAAAATGGCGCTTCCCCGTGATAATCCCGGATGAAATTTACCGCATCATCGGCGTAGAGATCTGTGGAATGTTTATCCTGAACAATATATGCATTCTCATCGGAATACAGACTGTCTGCATTGAAATCAAAAACGGGAATTTTATAATGCGAAGACATTCCGCCAAACATGAAATGTCCCCCATCAGAAAAGGACCGGGAAACGACGCCTTTTCCATTATGTTGTTTGCCAACGCCGTATGTAAAATAACCTTTCCTGCGAAGAAGTTCAATAAAAGTGGTATCGGTGGAACCGACAGGAAAATTCCATTCACCCTCCTGATCCAGATGAAACAGCGTTTTACCGGTCAGCAGCATGGCCCTGCTTGGCGCGCATACCGCTCCGCTGGTACCTCCCATGATATAGGCATTGTTGAATGAGACGCCGCTGGATGCAAGCCTGTCCAGGTGAGGGGTAAGGATCTCCTCATTTCCAAGATGATTTATGGTTTGATAACGCTGGTCATCGGCAAAAAGGATCACGATATTGGGCCGCTGGTCATTCCCGTATTTTTTACAGCCAGTAAGGAATATGACAAGCAAAAAAGATAACAGATAGATAGTACGCATCTTAAAAAAATCCGGATTTTGAACAAAAGTAAAAATAAAAATAATATAAAATAAAATGAAGGATCCAGGAAATTGATTACCTGAACGGAGGTTATTCCCAGGAGAGCCATTCCGGGAAATATGACCTTTATTTTTCATTGAAACCTGCCTCGAATATTCAGTTGCCCTCCATGCGGAACGATGGATGGATTTATTTGATAAACATCCCTGAAGTTCAGCAGATGATAACACTGAAAGGAAGGCATAAAGGCGAGATCCGGATGTTCATCGAATATGGAAAAAGAAGTGTGAAATGGTTAAATGACTTCATGTCGATTTTGATACACGTATAAAATTTGCGAAATTGGCAGGGCTGAATTGCAGTCTGATAAATGTTTCTGATCAGGCTGAATACCTGGTAATGATGACACAATATCATAATGCCGGGAGCTTCCTGAAAGTTATGTATATTTGCACTGGCCCATAGGGATTTAATCTTTTAAATTCGTATTTTACCGGTGTTAATATTCCGCGTAATTTTTCATATGTTCTCAAAATGAAATATTATAAAGTCCATTGGATTTTTTTATTTTTGTCATTTTATGTGTTATTCTTTGTCATTGCCCATGATATTTCAGGGCAGGACCTTCAGCGGTATAATCCCAACCGGGAGCTGATAGAAGGGATCGTGATACCGAACACTGAATTATTCAAAATCCATTCAGAGATAGCAGGAAAGGATTTTCTGATCTATGTCCAGTTGCCGGTGAGTTATCAAAACAATCCTGAAAAAAAATACCCTGTCTGGTACAATACTGATGCCAACAGGACTTTTCCGCTGATGGCCAATGCTACGACCCTGCTCAGCTATCCTGAGGGTAAGGTACCCGAAATGATCCTCATCGGCATCGGATATCTCATCAAGGGAATGGAGGAATGGACTGCCTCACGAACCCGGGATCTAACCCCCGTAAATGATCCTGAAACTGACAGGTACTGGACTGAACTGCTTAGCGAATCCAGTGGGAGGAAGGACCTTGTCATCCAGTCAGGCGGCGCACCCCTTTTCCTTGATTTTATCGTTCAGGAACTTATCCCCGATGTGGAGTCCCGGTACCGGGTTTTACCGGATAACCGCACCCTTGGCGGATATGCTTTTGGCGGTATGTTCACCCTGTATGCCCTGTTTCATTATCCTGAAACTTTCAACAATTATTTTGCAGGAAGTCCCAGCCTTCATTATCATAATGAAATTTTATTCCAGTATGAAAGCGAATTTGCTGAAATGCATCAGGATCTAAAGGCAAGTGTT
>JAGTVG010000512.1 GCA_018224645.1 Cyclobacteriaceae bacterium | reverse complement strand
GATCTGGGCTAAACCAATAGCAAAATTGATGCACAAATGTTCGGGGAAATTCCGGGTACTAAAATTTTCCAAAGTTTAAATCAGGCTTCATAGGTTATTTTTCAAAGGAAAAAATACTTACCGTGGCTGGCCCATGTTGCAGGTTTAACCAGAGTCAGAAATGATCCGGAAATTAGTTTGATGTGAAATCTACCCATATTTGGGTAAAAAAGGCCCCATTCAGTGGGATGGCAATTGGGGAGACAGGGAAACGGAGGAACGGGGGAATGGTAACCGGGGAATGGGGAGACGGGGAGAAGCGGACAGACGAAAATCATAGATCTCACGCAACTGCTCTTCAATATCGCTGTTACTCATCCCCTTGGCAAACAAGGAGATCACAAGATTCTCGATACCTTTCGATAATCTGCTTCTCTTCGGTACAACAACCGGATCAAAGCTGCCATTACGGTCTCTGGGAACTTCAATTTCAGCCTCTCCGTATTCGGACTTTATCTTTTTTTCATTTTTACCGTTACGGGAATTGCCACTGTTCTTTCCTCCAGCGGAATAATTCTCATAACTAAGGTGAGCATCCAACTCACCCTCAAGCAACTTTTCGATCCCTCGCTTGTGAATCTGGCTTAAAAATCCGCAAGTTCTCCTGCATCCTTAAATTACTTAAGAAACTCTTGATTAAGTAAGTCTTCTTTCTTGATTTTCATGACTGTGTAAATTTAAAGTTAATAAATTAGGTTCAAACTTTTTACCCGAACCTCATTTACACAGTTAATTGGATGCTACCTTTTTCAACAGATATTCATTTATAGAATCAGGAAGAGTCAAGGCTGTGCCGACGACATAAGCCCCAAGCTCAGGATAACCAGGTTAAATCCTGATAACCCTTGCTAAATGGTGCAAGTATCTGCTTGTACGGTCGAATTTTTTCTAAAAATCACAGCCCAGAGGACCCGTGCCAATGGGGGGGCCCACGGGTAATTCTTTCACTTCGGCAGGCTTGAACAGATCAGGTTGTTCTCTGAATCTTCTGATCAGTTCCTGTGCATATAGATTATGGGCTCTTTCACCGGGATCCTTTTTATTCAACTGTCTGCTAAGCCACTGATCCAGCTGCATAATTTCAGCCAGCGTTATTGCCTTTACCTGTCCGGCAGTACCGGTATCAGAAGCCAATTCCATCATATGTTTCAGTACCAGTTTACTCACCGTCCTGTTGATCTCAGCCTCATATGAATCAGCATATGTCAGGTACCAGGTATTTTCAATGATCTTCCGGATAACCGTGTCTAGAGAGGGCTGTTCCTGTCGGCGGGCATGATACTCAACAAGTCTTGCGGCCCGTTCCTGATTCAACAGCATGCTCAGGGAAAGGTTCGCTGCACTTTCTATGGCAGTCAACGGATCAAAAGTCAATCCCGTTTTCCTGTTAAAATTTTCCCTGGAATCCTCATACCCCATGGCTTTTGGAGGCATCAGCTGAAGAATATTTTCGGGTATTTTAAGAAATTCCGGCAGCAGGGTGCGGATTATCGCGTCCAGTGCCATGAACTGGTTATCAGTGGGGACTTGTTCCGTTACCACCTGACTGTCACCCTTGATCGCGTAAGAATAAAATAACCCGCCCAGAACCTTGCCGGCTGCCTCAAGCTGGTACCGGTGCATCAGGTAAACGGGGACAAAAACATCTTCCAGCGATGAAAACGGCGTTCCTTCCGGGATGCTGTTGACACCGAAATTATCAATAACAATTTTCCGGATCTCGATCATTCTGTTCAGTTCATCCGCCGCATTCAGCTGGTTATCCCATAGATGCGCATAGGGATGGGCACTTCCGGCCGGCCTGGCGTCACGGTCGGAAATAAAATAAAGATTACGGGCGATTGCCTCATGGATGATCTTTTCCAGGGCTGTTTTTTCATCCATCTGGTCTGTAAAGTCACTGTATCCATACCTGATGGCAATTTTATCCCATTCCCCGATTCCGCGGGTATATGCCTTGGAAAGATCAATTTCACCTTCATCAGAGAGGGAGATCAGGGGATGCGGGTAATCCATGACGGAAGCCCTGTCATTGGCACTGGATGCATAATTATGGGCAAGACCCAGGGTGTGGCCTACTTCATGGGCTGAAAGCTGCCGAATCCTTGCCAGGGCCATCTCCCTGGCCTTTACGGTATCCTGGTCTTCTCCCCTGAAGGGTGATAACAGCCCCTGTGCAATCATCAGATCCTGTCGTACCCTCAATGAACCAAGCGAAACATGGCCCTTGATGATCTCCCCGGTACGGGGATCCACCACTGAACTCCCATAGGACCAGCCTCTTGTGGAACGGTGCACCCATTGGATCACGTTATACCGTACATCCAGGGGATCTGCATCTTCAGGAAGCATCTTCACCTGGAATGCATCGATATAACCTGCCGCTTCGAAAGCTTCATTCCACCAACTGGCTCCTTCAAGAAGGGCGGACCTGACCGGTTCCGGCACACCGGGGTCGAGATAATAAATGACCGGCTCCACGGCTTCGCTCCTTTCCTCTGCAGAATTCCTTTTTTTCAGACGATGACGGCAAATGTATCTTTTTGCCAATGGATCATCAATTGGTGTCGCATAGTCGTAATACAGGATGCCAAAATAGCCTGCCCTGGGATCAAATGCCCGTTTTTCATATCCCTCGTCCGGAAGCCGGACCATGGAATGCCGCTGAATTACGGTCACCAGTCCGGGTGTGGGTGCCACCTGACATATATAACCTCCCTCCGGGTCACCCTTAAAGGTAAGCAGGGCTTCTATTTCCGTATTATCCTGAAAGTTTTTCAGGCCCTCCTCATTGATACCTGACTTCTGAAGATCAAGGGTATATTTACCCTGTCGGGCATCACGGATGGCTTGAGTAACATGCTGGGCATCCTGGAGAAAAAAATCAGTGGCATCTACCAGATAGCCATCTGTCTTATATTCCTGGATCTGAAAACCCCAGAGTATTGAAAAGGCAAAAGCTTCCCTTACCGCCCTGGCCTCAGCTGGGTTATCACTTTCGGCCCGATAAGCATAATTTGGCTGAATCAGCATCAGTTTCGGGCCGTTCCTGATAAATTTTACCACCCGTTCGCGTCCCAGTAACCCACGGTCAAGTCCGATATCATTTGATCCCAGGCCTGTCCTTAAAACAGTGATATATAAGAATTCCTCATCCAGCCTGTTCACTTTCAACCAGATCCGGCCGGAATTCTTATCCCAGTACATATTGATAAATCCCGGATATTCGGTGAGGTTTCTTGCGGGAACCTGTTCAGGGATTTGTTCTTCGCTACTGGCAATATATGAAGGTTGACCGGCTTTACAGGCGATGAACAGGCCGGCAATGGCAATGATCCATATGTATTTTTTCATTTTGATCATATATTATTAGGCAATGTTAGAAAAATAATCAGTTTATCCGATACTTACATCCGGTGTTTTCTCAAAATCAAAAATTTATTGTACTACTCTTACCTTTTTTATTTTATTTTGTGGGATTGACTCCGGAGGGATTTATGATTGTGATTGGAAATACATTGGTTTCAGAAGAAATTCTCGGTAATTTTTTTGTTTGTGATCTGGAAAAATGCAAGGGTGCATGTTGTGTGGAGGGAGACCTTGGGGCACCGCTTGAAAAATCCGAGCTGAAACATCTCGAGCAGATCTTTGAAAAAGTTAAAGCCTATCTTTCTGCCGAAGGCATTCAGGCCATTGAACAGCAGGGATTCTATATCCGTGATTTCGAAGGTGATTTTTCCACACCCACCGTAAACGGAAAGGAATGCGCCTATGCTGTGTATGATGGTTCCGGGACCCTGAAATGCGGGATAGAACTTGCCTACCAGGATGGGAAGATAAAATTCAGAAAACCCGTTTCGTGTCATTTATACCCGGTGCGGGTGAAAAAATATAAGGGATTTACTGCTGTCAACTATGACCGCTGGCATATCTGTGATCCTGCCTGTGTTCTCGGCACGGAACTTGGTGTACCCCTTTATCAGTTCCTGAAAGAAGCCCTCATCAGGAAATTCGGAAAAGCATGGTATGCACAGCTGGTATCAAATGTGGAAAAAGAAAAGAACCGGGCTACCTGAACAAAATCATGTTCGGTGAATATGAATTTATTATGCATTTCATTTAAAAGAATTTTGAATCGGGATAATTCTGTCGTTTATTATCATACCTGTTCCAGAAAAGGAGACAAGCAGTTTCGGGGTCTGGTATGCGATCGCGACCAATGCCCCGCAAACGGTATATTTATTGCCATATGTTGAATTTCTGGGAGATCTTCCAGGTGAGAATGTAGAAAAATGTGTTGCCGTTATCCGTACAGCATGGGCCTTCGATATCAGTTTAATGATCATTTGCGGAGAGACACGGTATATATGCTCGATCGTGCCGGGGATAATGCTGAACGGGATTTCAACACATCCTATCATTCCATCCGTTTAATTGTCCGCTATAGTATTTAAACGCCTTCAT
>JAGTVG010000511.1 GCA_018224645.1 Cyclobacteriaceae bacterium | reverse complement strand
GAGAAAGAACCTGGTGGATAACCTGGGCTTTTTTAACCGGCATACAAAGGACTGGATGCTACTGTATAAGCAGGGTTTTTTTGTTGACTGGAGAGTCTGCGACCGTTTGAAGAAAAAACTGTTTGATGAATGGGATTACGTGCTGGATACCAATATTCCTGAAATCCCAAAAATGGTTACGGGGGAAGCCATCCTAAAGGGCCTTGAGGCAACGATAAACCGACCTTTCAGCGTAGTCCCTTTTTTTGATCCCGGTCCCTGGGGCGGACAATGGATGAAAGAATACTGCAATCTGGATAAAAATGTTTCGAATTATGCCTGGTGCTTTAACTGTGTACCGGAAGAGAACAGTCTTTTGCTGAAGTTTGGAGAGGAAGTCATAGAAACACCTTCGATCAACCTGGTCTTTCGGTACCCTGCCCAACTTCTTGGTGAATCCGTTCACAGCCGTTTTGGCGACGAATTCCCGATTCGTTATGATTTCCTTGACACAATGGATGGCGGGAATCTAAGTCTCCAGGTTCATCCGTTAACAGAATATATACAGGAGAAGTTTGGGATGCATTATACCCAGGATGAAAGTTATTATATCATGGACGCCGGGGAAGAGGCTTTCGTGTATCTTGGCCTTAAAGAAGATGTAATCCCGGACCAGATGATCCGGGAACTTGAAGAATCAAAGGAAACCGGTCAGTTCGATGCAGAAAAGCATGTTGCAAAGTGGCCGGTTAAAAAACACGATCATATTCTGATCCCGGCTGGAACGGTGCATTGCTCCGGAAAGGATTCAATGGTACTGGAGATCTCGGCCACACCTTATATTTTTACCTTTAAGCTTTGGGATTGGGGAAGACTCGGACTGGACGGAAAACCTCGGCCAATTAATATTGAGCACGGTAAAGCAAATATTCAGTGGAACCGGCGGGAAAAATATTCCCTGAATGAGCTGATAAATCAGGTTGAAATGTTGAACGAGGGAGATGGCTGGGTGGAAGAGCGTACCGGTTTGCATGAAAGGGAGTTCATAGAAACCCGGCGGCATTGGTTTTCCGGCACGGTATGGCACAATCGTTATGGCAGTGTGGATGTGAATTGCCTGGTGGATGGAGAGGAAGTGATCATTGAAAGTCCGGATGAGGCCTTCGAACCCTTTGTGGTCCATTACGCAGAAGTATGGATTATGCCGGCCCATCTGGGTCCCTACACCATAAGACCCTTTGGAAAGTCGACAGGGAAAAGATGCTGTACACTAAAAGCTTTCGTAAGGCATGCGCCTTGAATACGGCAAATAATGCTAAACGGTCATCAGATTTTTTAGCGGTACTGGAAAAGGAAATATTTGATACTGATTTGGGAAGTGGAATTTAACCCCGGAATTAATATAAAACCCACCGCCAAACCTTTTGGCTTTTTTTATGGGGTGGATGTCTTCGGACCCGAGGTGGAAATCCGCACCCTGGATGCCATCAGAAAAAGCCTGCTGGATCCCTCGTGTAAGGGGCCAAAGGAGGTTTATTCAATTGCCATGGATGTCGGGAAAAAACCACATTTTAATACATTGAACCAGATGCACTTATTGTTCGGGGTAGTGACCTATGCTGGCGGCAAGCTCGGAAGAGAACCCATCCGCAGCCAGGGACATGTTCATAAAAGGTCTTCCTACGCAAGCGGATGGTCAACCCCTGAAGTATATGAAATATGGTCAGGCAAAGCGATCATTTTAATGCAGGAATCTGCTGAGGATTATCCGGGACGGTGTTTTGCGGTCAATGCAAGTCCAGGCGATGTGGTTATTGTTCCCCCTTTCTGGGCTCACGCTACGATCAGTGCAGATCCAAACGAAACACTCACGTTTGGTGCCTGGTGCGACAGGGATTACGGTTTTGAATATAAGGATGTCAGAGCACATAACGGACTTGCTTTTTACCCATTGATCGAGGGAAAAGGCAAAATCCGCTGGGTAAGGAATGATGCCTATCACGATCAGGAACTTATCCAAAAAAAGCCCCGGACATACAAGGAATTCGGCATTACAACAGGCATGCCGATATATTCCCAGTTTGAACAAAACGTGAACAAATTCCTTTTTGTTCCCCGGCCGGATCTGTTCCCGTCAGAATGGGAAGGATTCGTTCCATAAAGATCCCTTGATATGGAAGGTTATATCATCTAACAAAGCGGAAGAAATTATTTTTTTACGTTTCGGACCAAACACACCCGATGCTTTACGTTTTTATCCATGAGCAATAACCAGAATGCCCAGGGTATTCGAATTTAAGTTTTCATCGAAAATCATTTCGCGTATAAAACAATGCAAACAGAAAAGATTAGTACTATTCTCTTTGAGGCGATTTTTCGAAATTTGGATAGTGCGAATCGGGGAAAAACCGGACATGCCCGATAAAGGTTAAAGCACACAGCCCGGATTTACAGGACTGGAAGTGATGGGGATTCCGTTTTTTGATAAACCAGGGCCTGGATCGGTATGTTTGGGCCGTATCAGGAACCATAAGAAACAAGGTATTTTTATTTTGACGTAATGAATTATGAACCGACTTAATGTTAGAATCCCGGCCGCAACCAGTACGTTCCTTGCCATTGTCTTGTTATTGCTGTTCCAAAACTCCCGGGCACAGGAGGGCCTGCTATGCCGCGGGCATTACTGGACGGAAGACCAGGCCAACCTGGTCATGAAAGATTTTGCAGCCCGGTGGAATGACCAGGCATCCTGGGAAGAACGGGCAAAAGTGATCCGTCAGGGAATCATTGATGGCCTGCAGATTTCAAAACTGAATGCAGTTAAAGGAAATTTTAATCCAATAATCAGTGAGCCTGTTAAGGTTAACGGCTATATCGAAACGGATGGATATATCGTGGAGAATATTGCCATTGAAAGTTTCCCGGGATTTTACATTACCGGCAATCTTTACCGTCCTGATTCCGGTAGCGGCAAACATCCGGCCATCCTTTCACCACATGGTCACTGGTTCGACCGCAGGTTTTCTGAAGAAGTGCAGAAACGCTGTGCTACGCTGGCCCGTATGGGCGCCATCGTATTTGCCTACGACATGATAGGCTATGGAGAATCGCTGCAGGTCGACCATAATATTTCCATCGCCCTCCTGCTCCAGACCTGGAACAGCAAAAGAGTATTGGAATACCTGTTGTCAAGACCTGATGTGGACCCGGAAAGGATCGGCATGACCGGCGCATCAGGTGGTGCCACTCAAACTTTTGTGTTTGCCGCCATCGATGACCGGATCAAGGTTTCTGTCCCTGCCGTTCAGGTTTCAGCCCATTTCTTCGGGGGATGTTCCTGTGAGAGCGGGATGCCCATTCATAAGAGCAAGGACCATCAGACAAACAACGTGGAAATCGCGGCATTGATGGCACCCAAACCCATGCTGATCATCTCTAACGGTTCTGATTATACCCATAATACCCCCAGAATTGAATATCCCTACATTCAAAAGGTATATGCGCTCTACAACGCGGAACACAAAGTGGAAAATGCACATTTTCCGCAACAGGTACATGATTATGGTTACGACAAAAGGGTTGTAATGTACAATTTTTTTAGCCAGCACTTGAAACTTAACCACCATGCCATACCCTATGAAAATGGATTTAAAGAAGATTTTGTGAATCTTGGATATAAAGATGATCTCAGTGTTTTTACGGATGAAAATCCTGTGCCGGTCAATGCACTGGAAGGGAATGAAGAAGTGATAGAATATTTAAAGAACAATTTTGGCGTCGATTACCAAACGATTACCGGTAAATGACGATGATAACTATAACAATATGATATGAAAAGGCTATTTTTTTTATTGATATTTATTATATCCTGTGCGGGCCTCCTTGCCCAGGATGAAATTGAAATCCCCTTACTCGAAGGTGAGAAGATCTGGTCTGGTGCTATAAAAGAGGGGCATAAGATGCCTTTTGACGATGGTTACCTGTTCGATTTTTATGCTAATAATATTGCCAACCAGCTACAACCGCTTTTATTGAGCAATCTGGGTCTGTATGTTTGGAGTGAGGAGCCTTATGCCTTCGAAATCAGTGGTAATAAGTTGCTCATCTCTAAAAACTGGGGAGAGGTAAAACATGGAAGAAATGGAACAACATTAATGGAAGCCAGGCAATATGCATCTGCTCATTTTTTTCCACCCTCAGGAAAGATCCCGGATGTCCTGCTGTTTGAGCAACCACAATATAACACCTGGATCGAATTAACCTATAATCAGAATCAGGAAGATATCCTGAGATATGCAAAGGCAATCATCGATAATGGATTTCCTCCGGGTATATTTATGATTGACGATACCTGGCAGGAAGATTATGGACTCTGGAATTTTCACCCCGGAAGATTCCCGGATCCAAAATATATGATGGATGAATTGCATAAAATGGGATTTAAGGTAATGCTATGGATCTGTCCCTTCGTCAGTGCCGACCAGGCCCTTGTTCTAAGAGAAATTATGAAAGAGAAAGGATTTTTAATGCAGAAAACGAAAGAAACACCTACCTGGGAAACAGCCAGGGATCCGGCCATTATCCGGTGGTGGAATGGATACTCCGCCTTGCTTGATTTTACCAATCCCGCAGCTGTAGATTGGTTTAATAAAGAATTGGATCGTCTGGTAGAGGAAT
>JAGTVG010000510.1 GCA_018224645.1 Cyclobacteriaceae bacterium | reverse complement strand
ACTGGTAAATTCGATTCTCATCGGATCTCTGCCATCTTCCATGTAATCTAATGTAATGAATAAAGTATTGTTATTTTCCAGATAAGGGCCTGATTCAATGACAATCCTCTGATATAGTCCAGGTATTACCTCGGCCAATCCGAAATCGGGTGTGCTTGTACCTCTGATCAGATCGACAACAAATCTGCCGACAAAAACCTGCTCATCCTGAAGGACGGTACCTTCCAATCTGTCCGCGATCCTATCATCATCGTCGTCATCATCGTCATCGTCGTCATCGTTGTCATCATCGTCGTCATTATCATCATCGTCGTCATTGTCATCATCATCGTCATTGTCATCATCATCCCCGCTATCATCATCGCCGGAGTCGTCATCATCCTTGTCATCATCATCTTTATCCTCTGAATCATTACCGGAATCACCTCCTGAATCGTTACCGGTATCATTGCCTGTATCACTGCCGGAATCACCTCCTGTATCGTTACCGGTATCACCGCCGGAATCACCTCCTGTATCGCTACCGGTATCATTGCCTGTATCACTGCCGGAATCACCTCCTGTATCGTTGCCGGTATCATTGCCTGTATCACTGCCGGAATCACCTCCTGTATCGTTTCCTGTTGTATTGAATCCGACAAACCTGATTTCCCGTACTCCCATCAAAAATTCATGCATTAATATGGCTGATTCCATCATTTTTCCTGACCGGTTCATCGAATTGAAATCAGTTTTTACTTTCATTTTCAAACTGACATTCGCAAGCGATTCAACTTTCTCCAATGAAGGGTCATGCTGGTCATTATTACAGCCGGTAATCCATAATCCGGTCATCAGGAATATGGTCATCGACATGGTTTTAAATAATAACTTCATATTCTTTGTGCATTTATATGCTTATGAAATTGCCTCAATTTTTCTTTTCGAAAATTAACGCATATCCTCCATGATAAATCGACCAGGACATTTAATTAACTATTGACTGGTATTGGATAATATATGTATTCCTGCTGAATAATCAAAACCGGCAGATCTTTGTTAAAGAAGCGACATAAAAAAAAACAAAAACATAGCATTTAAAAGAATTTTTTTAAAAATTTGCAGGGAAATTTGGAGATTGATTTTTGAAAGTTTTAATTATCTGTATTATATAAAGTTAAACAACCATGAAAAAAATAACATTCACTCTATTATTTATCGTTCTGGTTACATCAACATCCCTGGTCAAAGCACAATTCAATCCGTATACGGACAAAACCAATATGTTGACTGTGGGTATTGGATTTTCCGGCTGGGGAATTCCTCTTTTCGGCAGATTTGAAGCCCCTGTGATGGATAATATTACTGTCGGCGGCGGAATTTCTTATCAGGGATATTCGGAAACCTATACGGGAGTCAAATGGAGACATTCCATTATAGGCTTAACGGTCAGGGGAAGTTATCATTTCAATGAATTGATCGAATTGCCGGATGAATGGGATCTTTATGCGGGATTGGGCCTGGGATACTATTTCTGGAATACCGATTATGATGGCCCGGCAGTACCTTTTGATTATAGCGGATCAGGAGCTGGCGGTTTTTCATTGGGTATCCATGTTGGCGGCAGATATTTCGTCAGTGATAAGATCGGTATCAACCTGGAATTTGGGGGAGGAACTGTCTTATCCGGCGGAACTCTGGGTGTTACATTCCTCTTGTAATTTTTAATGAAATATAAGATTTAACCATAAAGGCCCCGGATTGGGGCTTTTTTTATGTCCGGACTGACCGAAAAAGCCACATAAAGATTTAGTCTGGAAAAAATGAATCATACCTTCCTGCCGGCCAGAAAATGACCTGATTGGATTGATTTCATGTTTCTGGAAAGATCAGTAACTGGAGCCATGAGATCTGGTCTGACGTGCACAGCACCCGGCCCGGCGGAAATCCGGGTAATCTTTTGGCCGGCTGGTTTCTTGAAAAACCATTTGATCCTCCTTCAGGGGGATATTTTGGCGGGGCTTCAAGAAATGCCCCACCCTATTATGCCCTGCCTAATATAAAAATAACAGGTCATAATTTTAAGGGGCCGCTGCGGGTATCTGCATTGAGAGGGCTGGGGGGTTATGCAAATATATTTGCCATTGAGAGTTTTATGGATGAACTGGCCGAAAAAGCCGGCAGGGATCCGTTGGATTTCCGTCTGATGCATCTCGATAGGAATATGATTTTCCCGCTATGATCAGGATCATCGCGGAAAAAGAATAATCAGACATGCCTGGGATAACTGTTAAGTTAATCACATGCCCAGTAATTTAAAGGGCAGCATCAGGATGCCGGCGATGATCTTGAAGACCAGCGCCAGGGTAAATCCCAGGATCTGAAACGGAAGCAATATGAGCCAGAAAAAGATAAGGAAGAAAAATATGACTATGGCAAGCGGCCAGCAAAGGGAAAAAAGAATGAAAAAAAGCAGAAGCGCAATTATAAATTTCATGACGGTTTGAATTGGTTAATGTTTAAAAGCAAAATTTAATCCATAATTCTCATAAGGCTGGTTTTCAACCGGTTTAAAAATTCATTATTGATTTCTGTTTCATTTCCGAACGAGGAGCTGTCCATTTTTGAAACATTTCATTTTTAATGCTGCTTTTGCAGATGTATCCTGATCTTCAGAATCATTGATCAGATCATCGTTATCAAGGGAAATTTCAGGGAGTTATATGATAAATAAATTGCATATGGATTTATTTTGTATTCCGGATTTTTAACGATTTATTTAGATTCAATTTAAATT
>JAGTVG010000509.1 GCA_018224645.1 Cyclobacteriaceae bacterium | reverse complement strand
TCATTAAAATCGATTTTCGTAATATTTTTAATGAAAATATTCTGAGCGAAAGAATCGGACCAAAAGATTAAAATGCCGAAAACAACACATATTGTTTTAACCATCATGCAGGGTAATGAATCAAAATCATCTTAAATAAAAGCGGATACTAATATAATACAATTTACAATAGGATAATTCACATGTTGTTTAGCTGGAATATCAGAATATTTTGTATTTTGCATGTTAAAATATAACAAAATGGAATCAAAAAAAATTGTATTCAGTGCGCTGCTATTCATCGCTATTGGTCTTGTTGTTGGATTTAATTCGACTCCACCTGAGATTCAGGCAAAACGGGGTAAGGTTCTGACAACAAGCGAATCAAAACTGAATTTTAAAAATTTAAATATCATCAACGCTTCATTTTCACCCAGCCAAACGGTTGTGGATTCAACTGATGTTATCAGCGGAGAAATCTGTATCCTGAGGAATGATGCACCTACCGGGAAAACTGTGCCTTTTCAGCCCAGGAGATTTCCGAAATGGTTTGAATTCGGCTGTGAAGATGCTGGTGATTTTATTGAATATAAATTAGTGGCCGGTGGAAGAAAAGCCATCATTACCCGTATACCTCCCCGACCACCCCGTGAATAAAAATTCTGGAAATTGCTCTGATAACTGCCGGCAGGTGAATTATATCAATTGTATAGGTAATAATGAGAAGGTCCCATTGGAAATTCATCGTATCAATGACTTTTCGAACATGGATTATGGCTTTGCGGACATGGTTTATGATTTTGATGTCAATTCATTTCCGGCGATCACTTTTCATCAAGAGTTAATGCAACCCTGGTTGTTTTTGGTTCATCAAACGGGTGGTTAACAAAAATTTTTTAACATGTCTCTGTTTTACTGGAAATTTCATTTGGGCCCAACTTTCTCATTAAATAAATGATCAATAAAATTATTGTTTATTGGCTGATCCTTTCATTTGGATGTAAAACAGTTCCCTCAGAACATCCCGTATCCCTGCCCGGCCCGGATCAGTTGCATGATATGGCTACCGCCGAATCGCTGATTTCAATTCATTCAGGTATTCCAGGTGAAATACCTTTCTGGAATACACATGCCCAGCGGTTTATCTATGCTCCGGCTTTCGATTTTGAAACGGTGGAAGGAGCGGATAATTATTTATACATTGCCCGGACCGCCTCTTCCGGCCAGGAGTATTCCTTTCAGTCGCCGGTGCCCTGGGACAACCTTTCAACCATCTGGAAGGATCTTCCTGTCGATGAGGTTGACCTCGCTGTAATAGCCCGTGATGGCGAATACAAGCTGGATACAGCCGGGGTGCGTAAATTTCATAAGGCCTCACCATACCGCGGACCTTACCGGAAACCTGTAACGGATTACAGCACCAGTGTCCGGCATCTGGTGCAATATCTGTTTGAAGCCCCCTACATTCAATACTGGCTCGAAAAGGGTAAACCCGATCCGGATTATGGATTGTATGGATATCCTTCGAAAATGATTTCGGCAGTAATCGAAGGGATGCTATTTTATGAAAAGCTGCAAGGAAACACAGGGAATGGTGAAAAAGCGGTCGAAATCGCAAGGATCGCGGCTGATTATCTGATCAGTATTTCACAACCTGCCCGAACCCCGATGGAATTTTTTCCACCGACCTATACAGGACCCATTTATGCCGATATGATGGATGAATACCGTGGTGAATCCCTGTCTGACCGGATCATGCTCATCTATCCTGCCTCGGTCGGCCAGGCTTACCTGGATCTCTATGAGTTAATGGGAGAAAAAAAATACCTGGAAGCGGCTGTCAGGATCGCTGACACGTACAGAAACCTGCAGCTGGATAATGGAAGCTGGCATCTTCTGGTCTTTATAGGAAACGGGGAACCGGTGGCGCCTAATTTTATCGTGCCTACAGGTGTGATCTCCTTCCTGGACCGGCTTAAGACAGATCACCAGATCGAAGGCTATGAATCCTGCCGTAACAGAGCACTGGAATTCGTCGAGGAAAATGTGGTCAGGGATTTCAACTGGGAAGGACAGTTCGAAGACCAGGGTCCCAGTGAGAGATATAAAAACCTGTCGAAAGGGCAGGCGGTAAGCTATGCCGGGTACCTGTTGCGGGAGCATCCCGGTGATCCGGAAAAGATAAAACTGGCTGAAGAACTGATCCGTTTTGCCGAGGATCAGTTCGTTATCTGGGACAACCGGAATTCAATTGACAGCTGGGGCATTACCAGCGATAAATGGCTCACTCCCTGCGTGCTGGAGCAATATAATTTTTATACCCCGGTCAATGCCAGTTCGGGAAATATGATCGAGGTTTTTACACAAGCCTATGATAAGACAGGGAATTTCCTCTATCTGGCCAAAGCCATGGATCTGGCCAACACGATCGTCGACACCCAGGACAGGCAGACAGGACACTATCCTACCTACCTCGTCAGTGACCTGCTCGAACAGGAAGGATGGATCAACTGCATGGTCTATACGGCCCAAATGGTATACAAACTGGATAATTACCTGAAGGAAAAATCCGTTATGTGGTAAACCAGAGCGATGGCTTCGATTCACCTTCTCCTCAATGCCGTCAGCGTCACCTCGCTTTCAGTGTTCGTCAGCGTATAATCATATTCCTTATGGTCGCTTTTTTCATCTATAGAAACAACCACAGGGGGAACCCATTCCGAAGCTTGTTCAATGTCCTTTGGATTCACAACCCAGATTGTGCCATCCGTCATGACCAGTTTCCCGCCTTTGTCCAGCACTGCCATTAAAATGCCATTATGCATGTTTTTCAGATTAATTTAAATATTGAAATCATATCCCCGTCCCGATCCATCCCGGCCTCATCTGATTATTCCGGGTTTCAGCGAATATTGAATACCCTTCTGAAATGATAACCATAAATGGAAAATTTCACCGCCATCCCGAAAGTGGAAGGTCTCGTGAACAGGCTCCAGAAAAACAGTCTCCAGAAATGCCGCCGTCCTTTCCGGATTAATCCCAGTACAATGATCGAACGGAAAAGTGCCTTGATCTGCGAGAATTTTAGCCGCCCGGGGAACTTTGTCCTGCTCTTATAGCGGCTCAGCGTTATTTTTACGCGTTCATAATACGGCTGGCAGGAATAAATGGTCTGCAGGATCTTTTCATAGCCATTATGCAGCTCGTCCAGATTCATTTTCGGGATGAAATTAATACTGAGGTCCGTATTGTTACCGCTGAAATCATGGATGATCCTGTTTTCCCTGGAGAGCCGTTCATATAACCTCGTTTTTTTGGGTGCATTCAGCAGACCCACCATGGCCGACACGATTCCGCTTTTCTGAATGAATTCGATCTGCCGGTTAAAAATGGAGGGTGTGTCATGATCGAATCCAACAATAAACCCCCCCATGACGAACATGCCATATTCCTGGATTTTCCTGACGCTTGCCAGAAGGTCACGGTTCTTATTCTGATGTTTGTTACATTCCACAAGGCTCTCCTCATTAACCGTCTCGATCCCCACAAATATTGTTTTAAAACCTGCCTTCTCCATGGAGATCATCAATGGTTCATCATCGGCCAGATTGATCGAGGCCTCTGTGATAAACCGGAATGGATATTTTCTTTTCTCCATCCATGATGTCAATGCCGGCAGAAGATCCTTTTTAAGGAATGACCGGTTGCCGATAAAATTATCGTCCACGAAAAAAACATCACCCCTCCATTTGTTATCATAAAGTTTGTTCAGTTCCGAGATGATCTGCAAGGTTGATTTCAGCCGGACCTTCCTGCCATACAATCCTGTAATCTGGCAGAATTCGCAATTGTACGGGCAACCCCTGGAAAGCTGGAGGCTCATGGTCGCGTATTTATTTATTTCCAGTAATTCATAAGCCGGGATCCGGCTGGTCTTTATGTCCGGGAAATGTGCTGTGGTGTATATCCTGCGGGGATTGCCTGATTCCAGGTCATTAAGAAAGTCATTCAGGGTAATTTCGGCTTCATTAAGGACAAGAAAATCCACATCCGGAAATTTATCCGGATCCTCGGAAAAAAGGGGGCCGCCTGCAACGATAGGTTTATGGAATTCCTTGCACCTGTTGATCAGTTTCCGGACCATTTTTTCCTGGATCGACATGGCACTGATGAATACCATGTCGGCCCATGCAATATCCCGTGGCTTTAATGCCCTGACATTCTGGTCAATAATTTTTATATCCCATTTTTCCGGCAACATAGCCGCAATGGTAGCCAGGCCCAGCGGGGGATGGGAAGATTTTTTGGAAACGAATTTAAGTGCATATTTAAAACTCCAGTAGGTGGCAGGAATTTCAGGATATATCAGAAGTGCATTCATCCTTGACTGAATTTTATCCTGCGAAAATCTATCTTACCTGAAGGTATACCACGCAGGAGGATTATAAATTTACGTTAATTTAATGTTGAAATCACCACCTTACCGGTTTTTAATCAGTTCAATCCTGTTTTTATTTACAAGATCAAAAGATGAGTTAAATTTTCTCCCTTCCCTGTTCAACATATCAGCCATCCACTGTGATGCTTCGCCGGAAGTATTCTTCAACTGCATATTTTCAATCTTTAAGGGAATTAATATCATCCTTTCGAGGTCCTGATCCTGTAGCCGTATGTCCAGAAAATACATCAGGGTAAGATCGCCACGATATTCTTCATGCCCTCCGATGCCTTCATAATCATTGATGAAATCACCAGCTCCATATATAATGGGTTTGTTTTTATAAATTTCGATACCCCGGGGATGGTGGGAAGAATGCCCATGGATGATATCCACGCCTGCCTCATCAATCATCCTGTGCATTTCCTGAATTGTTCAGCTTATTCCATCTGATATAAATTACTAAAT
>JAGTVG010000508.1 GCA_018224645.1 Cyclobacteriaceae bacterium | reverse complement strand
TGGACAGATTCATTGGTTTCCTTGTTGCGGACAGTTCCGGCGAGATAAATTTCAGGTCTGGGTATCAGCCCGATGATGTTGAGATGGCCTCCGTCGGCCGACATAAAAGCCCTTGTGGTAAAGGCAATTTTTTCCTCCGCATCGATTGAAAAATAAGCGTCAAATCCATCTGTATTGATAGGCTCACCAATATTTACTGGTTCTGACCATTTAAGCCAGCTATCATCAAGCCGTTCAGTCCGGTAGATATCACTGGCCCCCAACCCTCCCCAGCGGTTGGATGCGAAATACATGGTATTCATACCGGATGTAAGATAGGGGCCGAATTCATCCCTTCGGGTACTGATGGGTTCTTCAATTTTCAGCGGCCGGGAAAATTGATTCTTCCCCTCCTGGAAACACACATAAATATCGCTGTATTTACTGTTTTCGGTTTCACTGAAATATAAAAGCAATATCCTGCCGTCACTGGACAGAAATCCGCCGGAAAATATTCCTTTTTTCATTTTTTCATACCCTTTTACCTCAACGGGTTCCGGATCTGACCACCCCCCATTGATCCTTCCTGTATAACTGAACCCTTCATCACTGCTACCCTTTCCACCCCTGACAAAAAGAAGATTTCCATGATCCAGAACGCTCAAAACCTGATTGAACCGGTGCATATTCAACGGGGGGGGCATATGAACAGCAGACTGCCATCTTCCATGTTCATCCTTTTCGGAATACCAGATATCCTGGCTGTTGTTAATACCGTATCTGTTGTCCGGATGATTGGCAACGAAAAAATACAATGTATTGCCATCCGGTGATACAATTGGAGCAGCATCATGGAACCGGCTGTTTACACCCCTTTCAAGTTCCACCATTTCATAAAGGATTTTTTTATCCTGACCATAGGCTGACAAGACACCAGTCAGCAGCAATAACACAAAAATTTTTATCATTTTAAAAAATATCCTACTTGTTTAACATCCAGATTCACGTCTGATATATCAGACATATACTGTTATTTTCCATGAAAAAGCCGGTATAATCAGCACAGGTTATATTTTCTGACCCCGGAATCCTCCTGTTATCGGGAAATGGTATTTTAAAATTATTCAATTTGACTTTCAGAGATTTTTAAGTAAGCTTAACTTTACAATCAAATGCTGTATAAATTCTTCTCTTTCAGAGGGGCCTGGCTTGGATGATCCTGAATTTATTTATGTGTTTTTGAGAGAAATTGTAACCTGTTACGCAAAATTTTTAATATCAAATGAGGATTAATATTTTTTTACTGCTTTTTCCGGTAATAATGATCGGATTTTCCGGCTGTGAAAAAGAACAGCAAACTGACAGAGAAACTTATCGGGAAATATTGACCAGCCGGACCCTTGGACTTGCATACCTTGAGGAGAATAAACTGGCTGAAGCGGAGGAATCATTTCTCAAGCTGACAAAACTGGCTCCTGATGAAGCCATGGGATACGCTAATCTTGGACTCGTCTATCTCCGTATGGGCCAGTATGAAAATTCGGTTGAAAAACTGCAGGAGGCTATCGATAAGGAACCTGAGAATCCGGATATCCGGTTGATCCTTGCCAAAGTGTATGAGGTAACAGGAGAACTCGATAAATCACTGGAAACCTTGAATGAAATTCTGACCATTGCCCCCGAACACATAAAAACCTTGTACAGCCTGGCAGAATTTTATGGAAAAGGAAATGATTCACAGTCATTGCAACTCAGGATGGACTACTTAACAAAGATCGTTGAAAGGCATCCTGAAAATATTGTACCGAAATTATATTTGATAGAACTGCTGATCCGTAATGAAAAATCAGAAGAAGCCCTTCAACTGCTTGAAGGCATTGAACAGCAATATCCCGTTTTTCCGGATGAGGCAGTGGCATTTTATGACAAAGCCAAAGGATCACTGAAGGGATCAAAATACGAGGAAGCACTGACTTCCGTCAGGATTTTTCATAATTTCCTGAAAGTATCTTCTCCCTATCAGGCCGGGATCCTGGAATTAAAAGGTCCGGGAGGGGAACTGATCGGATTTCCGGTTATTACGATGGGTGAGGCGATGGTATCCTATGTTGGGGAAGGCGAATCAATACTCGAATCGATCAGGTTTACAGACGTCTCATCCGCTGTTGGATTGGTGATGGAAAACCAGGAGATTACCAATTCACAGGAACGTTCAAGTCCTGGTGTTCTGGCTCTTGGTGATTTTGATGGCGATGGTGATCAGGATGTATATTATAAGAATAATCAGATTACCGGGGGAGGAATTTACCTCTACAGAAATGATATGGGCACGTATACGGATGTGTCCGGTGTTTCGGGGATCGATCACCAGGGATTTGAAAAGGATGCCGTATTTGTCGACTATGACAATGATGGATTACTTGATCTTTTTATTCTCATGGAGGACAGAAATATCCTGTACCGCAATGCAGGAGAGGGTGTTTTTGAGGATGTGACGTTAGATTCGAGTTTTGGTGATGGTTCCGGCCAAAATGTGGTTGTGGTCGTCGATATGGATCATGATGGGGATCTGGATATAATGATTGGCAGGAATGGAACCAACCTGGTATACCGGAATAATGCGGATGGGACCTTTTTGGAAAATGCAGCGGTGATGGGTCTTGCAGGGTCTGACACGGATACCAGGGATTTTGCCATAGGGGATTTTGATGATGACGGGGATATCGATCTTTATGTGGTCAATTACCAGGCTCCGGACAATCTGTATACAAACCTGCGGGAAGGAAATTTCAGGGACATTATGAATGAATCGGGTATACGCGATACGGAGTCTTCGATGAGTGTATCTGCCGGAGATTATAATAATGATGGTTATATAGATCTTTTTCTTCTTGCTGAAGGAGGAGCAGGAACTGCCCTGTATTCCAATAAACGGGATGGATCATTTGAACTTGATGATCAGACCAATAAGTTACGGGATATTATAAATGATTTAAACGGGATGGATACCGACTTTTTGGATTTTGACAATGACGGGGCGCTTGATATCCTGATAACCGGAGTCCCTTCCGGGAATGACAATCCTTCGATGTTGCTGATCCACAATGATGGTTGGGCAGAATTTGAAAATGTAAGCAGATTATTTCCGGAAGGTCTTCCTGTGATCAGACGGGCTGAAACTGCCGATTTCAATGAAGATGGTGACCTGGATATTTATGCATTGACAGATTCCGGTGAAATTAAACTATTCAGGAATGATGGCGGCAACGCCAATCATTATATTAAAATACAACTTGTTGGATTAAGGACGGGAAGCAGTAAGAATAATCATTTTGGCATCGGGTCAAAGGTGGAAGTCAGATCGGGTGATTTGTACCAGATGAAGGTTGTGACTGATCCCAATGTCCATTTTGGACTGGGAGGCCGTTCCCAGGCGGATGTGGTGAGAATTGTCTGGACAAATGGAGTACCGCAAAATCTTTTCACCCCCAGAAGTGATCAGGATCTGATTGAAGAACAGGAACTGAAAGGCTCCTGCCCATTTTTGTATACCTGGAATGGGGAGGAATATGTATTCGTTAAGGATATCATGTGGCGAAGTGCCCTCGGAATGCCTGCCGGGATCATGGGTGCCGAAAAAAAATATGCATTTCCGGATGCCTCTGATGATTATATTAAAATTCCAGGGGAGTTGCTGAAACCCAGGGATAATAAACTTTTCCTGCAGGTCACGAGTGAACTCTGGGAAACCATTTATTTCGATAAAGCAAGATTGTTCGCGGTGGACCATCCGGCGGAAAGTGAAATTTTCGTGGATGAAAAATTTACACCTCCTCCTTTTCCGGGTATGAATATTTTTAAAGTGAAAAGGATTTTTCTTCCGGAAAGGGTATGTGATGATAAAGAGACTAATCTGCTTCCCCTGGTTAGTGAACAGGACGACAAATATATTAGCCAGTTCAAACGCGACAAATATCAGGGAATAACGGAAATGAAGGAGCTTATCCTGGACCTTGGCGATGAAGTTGATCCGGTAAATCTTCATCTTTTTATGAGAGGTTGGATTTTCCCGACTGATGCCAGCATCAATACCGCCATTTCCCAATCGGAAAATATTGTACTGATCCCGCCCTATTTACAGGTCCTGAATGAAAATAACCATTGGGAAACGGTCATTGATCATATTGGATTCCCGATGGGGAAAGATAAAACTGTCATCGTTGATCTGGAAGGGAAATTTTTATCTGACCAGAGAAAAATCAGAATACTCACCAATATGGAGATCTATTGGGATCATATTTATTACGCTTATCATGATCCTGGGATAAAAATAAAAACAACTGAGTTGTCTCCGGCAATGGCAGATATTCACTACAGGGGTTTTTCCCGGATGTACAGAAAAGGGGGTATTTACGGACCACACTGGTTTGATTATAAGAAAGTGATTACGGGTCAGAAATGGCGGGATCTCACAGGGATGTACACCCGATATGGTGAGGTTACAGCACTTCTGGATGAAGCGGACAATCAGTATATCATTGCCAATGCAGGGGATGAAATTACCCTGGAATTTGATGCGGGAAACCTTCCGAGGCTACCTAAAGGGTGGAAACGCGATTATCTGATCCGCAGTGTGGGATGGGTAAAAGATGGAGATATCAATACCGCTAAGGGACAAACGGTGGAACCCCTGCCATTTCATGGCATGAGATCCTATCCATATCCACGGGATGAAACATTTCCGTCCAATGCGGATATGATGGATTATATGAAGGAATATAATACACGAAATATCACCACAGAACATTTCAGGCATCAGGTGTCAGGGCTGGAATAATAAATTCAATTTATTTCAGGTGGTTTGCCATTACAGGGATCAGGCAACCCGGATCATTACCTCTTTAAAAATTTCCCGGATTAGGGGTATCCCCGGATTTCGCGGTTATTAACCCGAAAATTCATAAATTTTTCCTGCCTGACGGCTTTGCTCTGCTGAAGCTATGCGAAAGGGATGCAGGCAGGCGCCCGGAGGGCCGTCTTGGTATCATCGGGTCGTCACGTATTTTATTGAATATAATTAAGTTACATATACAATCGGTGTTCCATTTTAAAAATAATTTATGAATAATCGGGGTTAACTTTATGAATCGGTCCTTACCTGATTAAAAGGAATTTTATGTGGATCGGGATATTGAATGGTTGAATGGATACAGGCAGTTGCTATATATATCATAAGAAATTATTCCAGGATATTCATGAATCGTATATCAGAAGATTTACCATTCCTGATACTGCAATTGATCCATACCGGCCGTGCCTTAAAATTTCTTCAGACCTATCCGCAAAAAACTTTTTTCCCCCTGAAAGGATTAATTTGTTACCCTGGTCAGGTTGTGTCCGCCTGCTATTCATTATCGCTCTGATTTTTTCAGTTGCAGGGTGCACTCAACGGTCAAAACCATTGTTTAAAATATTGCCGCCTGAAAGGACCGGGATCACCTTCAATAACATGGTCAGTGATGATGAGTATTTCAATATCCTCTCAAATGAATACATTTATAATGGGGCGGGTGTTGGGATCGGGGATTTCAACCGTGACGGACTGATGGATATTTATTTCAGCGGAGGGATGGTATCCAACAGGCTCTATCTGAACAGGGGAAACCTTCAATTTGAAGATATAACCCGGACTGCAGGAGTCAGTGCCGATGACATCTGGAGTACGGGTATTTCCGTAATTGATATAAATTCAGATGGCTGGCCTGACATCTATGTTTGCGCTTCCAATAATCCGGATTCATTGTTGCGGAGGAATAAACTTTATGTTCACCAGGGACTGGACGGCAATGATCTGCCTTATTTTTCTGAACAGGCGGAAAAATATGGAATCGATGATCATGGATATTCCAGCCATGGCGCTTTTTTTGATTATGATAATGATAACGATCTTGATTTATATGTATTGACCAATGTATTGTATACTGCTACACCCAACACCTACCGTACCAGGAAGACTGACGGCTCGTCCCCAAACAACGACCGCTTTTACCGGAACAATGGCGATGGCACATTCACGGATTTTACCCGGGAGGCCGGAATTGTCTACGAAGGGTATGGATTGGGCATCAGCATAATCGATATTGACCAGGATGGATACAGGGACCTTTACATTACCAATGATTACCTTACAAACGATCTTTTATACATCAATAACAGGGATGGAACTTTCAGTAACCAGATCGGCAAATACCTGAAACATCAGACGCATTCAGCTATGGGTCATAACGTAGCGGATGTCAATAACGATGGACTTCCTGATATATTTACCCTGGACATGTTGCCGGAAAGCAACCAGCTTTTAAAACAGATGCATGGTACCAGCCGCTATGAGAATGATCAGCAGAACAGGGAATTTGGTTATGAACCTCAGTATAAGCGGAATATGCTGCAAATCAATAATGGTGAAGATGCATTTGGAAACCATAATTTCAGTGAGATCGGTTTGTATGCAGGAATATATGCTACCGACTGGAGCTGGTCGGCATTATTTGCCGATTATGACAATGACGGCCACCGGGATCTCTTTATCAGCAATGGTTATCCCAAGGATGTAACGGATCTGGATTATGCGACATCGGGAATAAACCGCGGGATGGCGATGAGCCAGGAAGAAATACTCAGGGTCATACCCGAAAGACATCATTCCAATTATATTTTCAGAAATAACGGTGACCTGACGTTCACCAACGTGACGGTAGATTGGGGGATATTCCAGCTATCCTTTTCAAATGGTGGAAGTTATGCCGATTTTGACAATGATGGAGATCTTGATATCATCCTGTCAAATATCAACGAGCCTGCCATGTTTTACGAAAATCAGCTGATAAGGGATGGCAGCAAAAATGAAAACGGGAATTTTCTGAGGATCAGACTGTCTGGAAACAAGGATCTGCCCTATACGGCGGGCTCCAAAATTTATCTTTATTACGGGAATGGAAGAATACTTTTTGAGGATTACTCTGTATTCCATGGTTTTTTGTCGAACAGGGAACCATTTGTACATTTCGGCCTGGGAAATGCGAAAACAATCGATTCCCTGGTGGTTATCTGGCCTGATTCAAAAAGGTCCATTCTCTATCAGCTCGATGCCGGGAGGGAACTTGAAATCAGATACGAGGACCAGGAAAAAATGAATGCCGGAGTATTGAAAAACAGGGATTATTCAGGATATAGGTTTCGGGAATCCGCTGAAAAATATAATCTTCTCTATAAACATCAGGAAAAACCTTTTAATGATTTTAATATTCAGCCATCACTGCCAAAACAATTTTCGCAGGCAGGACCTTCAATGGCGGTAGGGGATATCGATGGAAATGGGCAGGAGGACCTGTTTATTTCGGGTTCATCCGGGACCAATGGGGTAATTTTCTTCAGGAATGGAGAATTGTTCGAGGGTATCGAATTCAAAAAAACACATCCGGAAAAGGAAGAGCAGGGGATTTTACTTTTTGATGCGGATCTTGATGGGGATCTGGATATGTATATGGCTTTTGGCGGATATGAATTGCCGTCTGATCCTCTGCTATATCAGGATGAATTTTTCATCAATGATGGACAGGGGAACTTTACCTTCATGGAAAAAGCTTTACCCTCCATGAACCTGAGCAGCGGCTGTGTCAGGGCGCACGATATTGATCATGATGGCGACCTGGATCTTTTTATCGGCGGAAAAGTTATGCCTCGAAAATATCCGCAATCCCCCGGAAGCTATATTCTCAGGAATGATTCGGAGCATGGGGAAATCCTTTTTACGGACATTACTGCTGAAATATGTCCGGAATTGATGGAATTTGGCATGGTAAACGATGCCATCTGGACAGATTTCAATAATGATCAGAAGATTGATTTGATAATAGCTGGTGAATGGTTGCCAGTTACCCTTTTCATGCAGTTGGATGGGAAACTGGTCAATGTTACGGAGGAGGCCGGCTTGAATGAATATGCAGGCTGGTGGAACAGCATCTGCGGAGGAGACTTCGACAATGACGGGGATATGGATTATGTTGTGGGCAATCTTGGACTGAATTCAATTTATAAGGCCTCCCGGGAAAAGCCGGTAAAGGCATACAGCGCGGATTTCGATAACAATGGGCGGTATGATGTCTTATTGACCACTTTTTTTCCGGATAAAAATGGCGGTACGAAGGAATTTCCCATTCATTTCCGGTCAGATCTTGTTAAACAAATGGATGGTTTAAAGAACCGCTTTGAAAATTATGAGTCTTACAGCGAAGCGACCATTGACAGTGTGTTATTCCCGGAAGAATTAAAAATGGCTGAAATTCGATCTGCGACATATTTTGCAAGTGTATATTTGGAGAATACGGGAGACGGGAAATTCAATGTCAGACCCCTGCCTAAGGAGGCTCAGTTTGCACCATTGTTTGGTATGATTCCTGGCGATTTTAATGAAGATTCGTTCCTCGATCTGCTGGTGATTGGCAATGATTTCGGTAATAATCAGTTCTGGGGAAGGACGGATGCATTGAATGGGCTGCTCCTCGAGGGTAATGGAAACGGGGATTTTCAGGTGAGGAATTATACTGAGACGGGTTTTCTGGTTCAGGGGGATGGAAAATCCCTTGTCGTTCTCCCGGTTGAACAAAATAAACTTCTGATGGTGGCATCCCAGAATCAGGATAGTATCCGTGTGTTTGAGACGGTTCATCCGGTAAATGTGCGGCGGGTAGATGAGGGTGCGGGATCGGCCACCATTCATTTTGCGGACGGGAATACCCGGAAGCAGGAATTTTATTTTGGCCAGGGGTATTTTTCCCAACCGGCACGGTATTTATCCCTCCCGGCAGGTATGGCTGGTTTTAAAATATATGGATATTCAGGCAATGAAATGGAATAATGAAATTTTTTCAATGAATTGTTTTTCAGGGATGATTGGCAGACTTTGGCAAATTATACTGGTCTTTTTACTGATTCCTTTGTTTTTATCAGGTCAGAAAACCTACGCCCAGCCGCAGGTGGTCGGGTTCCATGATGTGGCCAGGGAAGCAGGACTGGATTTTATGTATACTTTCGGAGACTATACCTACGAAAATATCCTCGAAAGCAGTGGTTCTGGAATAACGATCCTTGACTATAATGGAGACGGATGGATGGATATTTACATGTTGAATGGAATCTGGCTGGAAGGAATCAGCGATCCGGCTGGAAAGATTTTTGCCAATACGCCCAACCGTTTATACCGCAACAATGGAGATGGGACTTTCACTGAGACGGCCGCAATGGCAGGTGTGGATGACCGTCACTGGAGCATGGCTGCAGGTGCTATTGATTATGACAATGACGGTGATACGGATATATATCTTTTAAATTATGGTCCCAATGTGTTTTATGAAAACAATGGGGATGGCACCTTTACGGATATCGCAGACAGGCTTGGCTTAAGAGGTGAGCCTGAATTGAATGGTTTTACAAAATGGAGTGTGGGTGTGGCCTTCTGGGATTTTAATGAGGATAACAGGCTTGATATGATGGTTGGCAATTTCCTTGCGTTTGATCCATCCTATAAATCGGCCGCGACACCGGAAATGATGCCCCATCCATCCGAATACGCAGGCCAGCCATCCCTTCTTTATCAGCAGATGCCTGATGGAACCTTTAAAGATGTTACAAAGTCGATAGGCATGTATTATCCCCAGTCCAAATGTATGGGCCTGACCGTTTTTGATTATGAAGAGGATGGTGATCTCGATCTATTTCAGGGGAATGACCACCAGGAGAATTTCCTGTTCCGCAATGATGGAAATGGGAGATTTACAGAAGTGGCCAGACGTGCAGGCGTGGCAGTCAATGATAAAGGGATACCGACCGGCTCGATGCATGGCTCAATTGGTGACATCGATGGGGATGGGTTGTTTGATCTTCTTGTAACAGACCTGCGGTATGGTGCATTGTACCGGAATGTTGGCCATGGCGTGTTCGAGGATATTACCGGACGCAGTGGCGTGGCCACCGTATTTTCAGGGAAAGGGGAATGGGGCGCCATTCTTTTTGATTTTGACAATGATGGGGACCTGGATATTTTTTCAGCCAATGGAACTGCCGAAGAGTTGATTTTACAGCCGCAATTGCTGCTTGAAAATGATGGATTGGGAAATTTCAAAGATGTTGGAAAAGACCTGGGAAAATATTTTAGTGAAAAACGATCCGGCAGGGGAGCAGCTGCCGTGGATTTTGACAATGACGGGGACATGGATGTTGTTGTATCCCATATCGACCTTAAAGCTTCTGCCTCGTTGTTAAGAAATGATAACAGAACAGAGAATCATTGGCTGGGGATAAGTCTGGAAGGAAAGAACGGACCTTTGTCGGCCATCGGCGCAAAGGTGATCGTTCATCAGGCAGGAAAAAAAATTGTCCGGTTAAATCAACCGGGCAATACCTATCTTTCATACAATGATCCCAGGATCCATTTCGGTCTCGGTAAAACAGGGCACATTGATCTCCTGGAAGTTCTTTGGCTGGATGGCACCCATGACAGGATCCAAAAAGTCAAGCCCGACCGGTACATCACAATTGTTCAGGGAAATGGGATAAAAGATTGAGGGAATATATATTTTAGCATAATACACTTGATATAAAACATACAAGAATGAAAAACCAATATGTTGAACGTGTTGTGGATCTGACGGATGATCAGGGAAACATAATCTACAACATGACCGTGGAAGAAGCAAGGGAAAAAATTAAATCCGGCGATAGTGAAGAAGTGCGGAAAATTGACGGACATTTTGCGCTTGTTTCCATAGATGGAAAAACAATACGTATGGCAAGATCGATAGGACGGCCCCTCAGGTATTTTATTGCCAAACTGATCGATGGTCCCTGCCTGGTGATTTCTGACCGCATAGACCATATTTATGAATATCTTAAGAAGGAAGGCCTGGATGACCAGTTTCATCCAAGCTATACACGGATGGTGCCTGCCCATTATGTGACAAAGATCGAACTGCTGGGATGCCCGGATCCGAATCCGGTGTACGATAGGTTTTTTACACCACAGAGAAACAGGTTACATAACCGGAGTGTTGAAGAAATCGGGAAGACATATATCGGAACAGTACTTGATGAGATTAAAAAATGGCTTCGGAAACGGGCCGTTTCAGGGCCTGTTGGGGTCAGTTTTTCAGCCGGTATTGACAGTGGTTCCATATTTGTTCTTACCTATCATGCATTGCGTGAATCGGGTGAAAATCCATCAAGGCTCAAGGCATTTACCCTTTCAGTCGGTGGCAAGGGGGATGATCTGAACCAGGCCAGGGAATTTATGAAATCCCTGGATCTTGGGCTTTTCCTTGAACCCATTGAAATTTCGGATAAGGATCTTGACTGGAAGGAGACGATTCGTGTCGTGGAGGATTATAAGCCACTCGATGTACAATCCGCAACGATGAATCATGCATTGTTGAAGGAAATCCGGAAACGTTATCCTGAATGGAAATATCTGATTGATGGCGATGGTGGTGATGAAAACCTGAAGGATTACCCGATCGAAGAAAATCCCGAGTTAACCATTAAAAGCGTATTGAATAACCTGATGCTCTATCACGAAGGATGGGGAGTGGAATCGATCAAACATTCACTGACCTATTCAGGAGGATTAAGCAGGGGGTATACCCGCACCTATGCCACCGGATCCCATCTTGGCTTTGAAAGTTTCAGCCCGTATACACTGCCCAACGTGATCGATATAGCGGAAGGCATCCCCTTTATTGAACTGACCGGCTGGGACCATCAGAAACTTTATTCATTAAAAGGAGAAATTGTTGCAGAAGGGATCAGGGCAATCACAGGGATGAACATGCCTGTATTTGAGAAGAGAAGGTTTCAGCATGGTGCTGTAAACCAGGAGGTGTTTTTACATCATTTTCCATCCAGGGAAATGGCTTATCGAAAGGAATTTCAGGCATTGTATGGTTAAATTTCCGGAGGTGTATTATGATAATGAATGGATCATTAAACATCGGGGAATTAAAAATCCAGTGGATCCATTTAGACCTTATGCATATGTAAGGGAAAAAGAAAGATCAAGAACCGGGGAGATCATCGAAACGGGTACGATTTTTCTCACCAACAGGGAATGCCCTTTCAAATGTCTGATGTGTGATCTGTGGAAAAATACCATGAATGAAAAGGTGGCGGAGGGGATCATTCCCGGACAGATAGAATGGGGTATTCGAAGGATGGAAGGGATCAGGCAGTTGAAGCTTTATAATTCAGGAAATTTTTTTGATAAACAGGCCATTCCGGAAAATGATTATGCTGAAATAATAGGACTGATCAAGGATTTTGACACTGTTGTTATCGAAAATCATCCCCGGTTGATCGATGACCGCTGCCTGAAGTTAGATGATTCGCTGAATGCTGAACTCGAAGTGGCAATTGGGCTTGAAACTGTCCATCCGGAGGTTTTACACAGGTTAAACAAGCAGATGGATCTGGATGATTTTGAGAAGGCGGTAAGATTTTTAAGTCTGAACGGGATCCGGACGCGGGCATTTATTTTATTAAGACCCCCCTTTTTGACAGAATATGAAGGAATTGCATGGGCCAAACGATCGATCGAATATGCCTTTTCTGTAGGCGTGGAATGTTGTGTGATTATTCCTACACGGCCGGGTAACGGGGCCCTGGATAAATTAATGAAGGAAGGCTATTTTGAATACCCTCTCATTTCATCCCTTGAAGAGGTGCTGGAATATGGGGTCCGGTTACACGCAGGCCGGGTATTTGCCGACCTCTGGGATCTTGATATTTTCTCCCGTTGCAGGAATTGTTTTTTGCCCCGGAAAGGAAGGCTGCAGGGGATAAATTTATCCCAGGTGATAAGCCCCGAGATCATGTGTTCATGTTCACGGCAGGTTCTTTAACCGGGATCAGTATCCTTTCAAAACAAAATCCTTGTTAAGACCGCAGGGGATCAGATCATATTCCTTCCCGGGGGGTTGATTTCCGGGAGCATAAAAAAAACTCCAAGGTGTCACAATTCCCCTGGTTGGATTATTATGGTGTGGCCCCAGCAGGTTCTTCAGGCTTCCATATACTTTCACTTCAATTTCATTATTCCCTTCCCTGACATGATCGGTTATATCCAGCTGGTAAGGCGGCCAGGCGATCTGTCCGGCATGTTCCCTGTTGATGATGATCTCTGCAACAGATCCATTCCATGCCGGCAATTCAACGGTAAGATATTTTACGGAACCTGGATTCTTTATGGTTAAATCCTTGATATAACTGACGCTTTCCGGATAGAAAGGCAGTCCCATATCTTTCCAGCTGCCAAAATTCAGCTCCGCTGTGTTCTTCAATTCCCAGCCATTTTCCGATGGACTAACGGCAAAATCCCCGATGATATATACCGGTTCGAGTTCAGCCAGTACATTCATAGGGGATACGTGGATGGTCAGTTTATTTCTTCCCTGCCGGATGAGACCGGAAAGATCGTAAACACCAAAATCCTTGTCCAGCCACCATTGATCTGGCATCCGGCGCAAGGGCTGGTTATTGAGCTGTACGGTGGAGAGATCAGGATTTTCAATCACAGCCCGGATCGGGCCGGGCTTGAAATCATTGCCTGTTGTAAAGGTGAAATGCGCAGAATATCCATCCTTCTGCTGAAGCATGCTGTTTTTATCCAGGATATTGCTGCGGTACTGTACGGCAACACTCCATGGATTATAGTTAAATCCATAGATTTCTCCCAGGTATTCTTTAAAAATGGTATCCGCAGCCTGGTAAAAATATATATCCCGGAAAATCCGGCCCTTTATTTCCAGGTCACAATAATCGAGGGTGAGGGAATTAAATCCATTCCTGATGATCCTTGTTTTACCGCCAGATATTTCTTCTGATTTTTCCGGATCGAAAACTTTAACTTCAGGAAAATTTCCTTTTTTATCTGAAAGGAACAATAACTTTGAATTGGCCGGCGGCAACTCAATCCGGACCAGCAGGGAATCCTTCTCCTGTTTCACCGGAAAATCATATATCTCTCCCGTAAAGGGATCCAGTTCAATGACAGATGCCCCCGCCGTTCTGAACAGGATACTGGAGGTTTCCCGCGTATCGGAATTGCACAGAAACAGAATATGTCCACCCTTCATTTCCCGCCGGTGATGGAATACACGGCCATTCCAATGTTCAGGATTCAAAGGAACAAAGGATCCCTGATGAAGATCATTGACGGATATGTTTTCAAGGATCGTTTCCTTATCCGATGGATCCAGGCTGATTCTGGAAAATGTTGATTTAGCCTCCCGGCTGATGTTGCCGTCAATATAAGATGGTGAGTGACCGGAAATAACCAGCCTCCCTCCATTTTCAAGGTAGTTGATCAGAAGTTCATAAGTGGATCTTTCCAGGTTTTCAAGAGAGGGGGGAAGGATGACCAGTGAATATTTCCTGTGCCCTACGATGAACTGGTTACCCTGTACCTCGCCGGATTCAGCAATAATTTTTTCGCTGCCCAGGTCATATTCAACCTGGTATTTTTCCAGGCTGTCCAGCAAGTACCGGAATGAATTATCAAGGGTTTTAATTTTACCGGCAACTCCTTGTTTTTCCTGACCCTGACCGGGAGCATGATACATCCACGCGGTACTGGTCGGCTCGATGATCAGCGTTTTATTGACCTGCTGCCCTGATGATAAGACAAATGATAATCGATGGAAATATTCACCTAAGACCTTATATTGATCCCACCAGGGTGAATGATAAGAGAATGAGAGGGGAAAGTCCCTTTTTCTTGCACCTTTCAGGGTCATATAGCTCAGGTGCTGGTTCAGCATGTTGACTCCAAGGGCAAATTCCCAGTCACCCAGCCTCTTCATGTCCATGAAATCCAGATCCCAACCCGAACCGCCATACGTTTCGGAAAGTGTTCTGCTTTTTCCAAGCTGATTGGCCACACTGCTCAATTCTTTCACCGCCCTTGTGTTGCCGAATTGATCCGGTCTTCCTTTTTCATCATTAAAAAGCATATCAATGCCAGGGATCTGATGCCAGGCATACATGGCCATATTATCAGCTACATATTCCGGGTTGGGCCACATATGTTCCCAGTAATGACCCGTCCATTGCAATCCGCTGGTATCTGTGTAAGCTTTCCATGGTTTTGCCCACCGCTCTATGAACATATCCAGCAGGAGGGCATAATAATCATGACGAACATTTTTCCAGTCACCGATCTCTTCAAAAAGACAGGGAAGATAATTTTCAAGGGGGTATTCATAGGTTTCTGAAAATCTGCTGAAAAGTACGGGGGTGTATTTGATGACGGCAGAATCATTGGAGGTATGGATATGTGGCTCATCGGTAAATACACCCGGTACGGTTTTGCCGAATTCTTCACCCACGTAATCCTCATATCCCATCATCGTAATCCGGATAAACCTTTCTGTAATGCCATATGCCAGGAGGTCAACATAGGAATATCCCCCGAACATTCCTGCGCCGTCAGGATAATACCATTTGGAAAATGCATAATATTCTCCTGTCTCATCCAGGTAATTCTGAATTCCTTTGGAAATATTCGCAAAGGTATTCCCGATCTTTTTGAGGACGACCGGGTAGTCTTTTATATCAGCGGGATCAAGTCGCTGAAATTTATGCATTTTAAGACCGACTACAAGATCGGCATCCGGCGGGAGTGAGGCCGGTACATGGCCTCCGGCAAACCCGCTCGGAAAGGAGTTTTCATCATAAAGCCAGAGCTTCATGTCCAGTTCCTTTCCTTTCTGAACTGCATATGCAATTAACTCGAACCATTCAGTGGATAAATATTCGGTAATCAGTCCGGGTCTTGGATGGATAAATACCTGATGTATCCCGTTGTTTTTAAATGATAAAAGCTGATCATTAATTTTTTTACGGGTAACCTGGTCATTCCAGACCCAGAAAGGAATGGTTGAATAATCAATAGGAGGATTCTTAAAACCTTTGATCAGGGAATGAAGATCCTGAGGGGCATTTTTTAAATTAATATCATCACGCGGAGGGTCGCCACAGCCCTGGAAAAAAATAAAAAGAGGAATAAAAAAAATAAGATTGGATTTCATGAAATACTTTATGGATGATGGACCAATAATACATTTTTGAACCGTCAATTGAAAATGGATGGCTTATGAAATTATCGCGGACCGGATTGAAATATCTTTCATTTCATCAAAAAAAATGTTTCAAATTGTTAAATTGACAGTTCATTTTTAAAATAAAAGAATTATGAAAATTAAGATCCTCATTTTTGCCGTACTTTTTATAGCCTGTCAGACAGGAGCCCAGAAAAATGCAGATAACCCGGATGTTCCGGAAGGATTCACCTCTATCTTCAATGGTGAAGATTTAACCGGATGGATAATTCCCGGTGGGGATAACGGGCACTGGAAAATAATCGATGGTGTCATTGATTATGATGCGGAAAGCGAAGCACCGGAAGATAAAAATCTTTGGACGGAAAAGGAATTTGGCGATTTTGAACTTTTCGCCGACTGGCGGATCAAGGAAACCCCATGGGATAATCCGAGGGTTCCGCTGATTATGCCTGATGGTACCCATAAACTGAATGAAAAAGGGGAGGAGATAAAAATGGTGGTTCCTGATTCGGATTCAGGAATATTGCTTCGTGGCCAGGGGAAATCACAGGTGAACATTTGGTGCTGGCCCATTGGTTCCGGAGAGGTTTACGGCTACAGGATGGATGTGGAAATGCCTGCCGAGGTAGTCAAGGCAGTGACGCCCATTACCAATGCCGATCATAACATCGGGGAATGGAATACCTTTAAGATCACTGTCCGGGGCAATGTGCTGACGGTGGAACTGAACGGGAAACTTGTCATTGATCAGGCCGAATTGCCTGGCTTGCCGGAACGCGGCCCCATCGGTTTACAACATCATGGAAACAAGGAAAACGGGGAATGGGTTAGTCCTCCCAGCCTCGTGCAATTCAAAAACATATACGTCAAGGAATTATAAACTGATCAACATCTCAAACCGTGGTCTGACCACAGAGCTTGGTCTGACCACGGGGTCAGTACTGGATCGGTACTTCTACAAGGGTTTCACCCCAGGCAATCTGCATTTTCCCGGTTCCTTCACCGGTGGCTTCAAATTGGATGGTAAATACTTCCACGTTCTGGTCCATTTTTCTCACGGGGGCTTCTATACGTAACACATCATGATCCTGTAAATAACTGTAGCTGCCCCAGTAATCGAGGTCTTCATTCAGGATGGTGGTCCATTTATCAGGTTCCGGAATGGTATACAGGGAGTAGATGCCGGGTTCAACAGGCTGGCCCTGAATTGTTAAAGGCTGATAGATCCGGATCTCAGTGGCTTCATTAGCCCCGGTTCGCCAAACTTCACCGTAAGGTATCAAATCACCGAATAAATCTCTTCCTCTTCTTTGCGGACGGCTATATGTTACTTTAATGATGGCTTTTTCACCTGCCTTCCGGTCATGAGCATAATTATCGGGAAAATAGGCAACGTCCATTGGACTTTTGTCGAGGCCTCTGAAATACTGTCCGTAGGATAGACTGGCATACAGGAAAAAAAGAATGACTAAAAAGGAAAATTTTTTCATGGCCATAGAATTCAATCAAGGTAATGAATGATTCGAAAATATACCCTCCTGGTGGGTTAAGTTGTCAGGAAGATTACATTTGATATGGTTTTGATTTACTGGAATGAATACATACGGTCTATTATATCGCTGAACCTGTCCAGAACCACAGTTCTTCTGACTTTGAGTGTTGGCGTCAGTTCTCCCTGCTGCATATTGAAATCCTGGGATAAAAGCGTAAACTTTTTAATCTTTTCAAATCCGGCCAGACTTTTCTGCAGCTGGTCAAGTTTTTCTTCATAAAATTCGATAATGCTGCTTGTTTTGATGAGATCTTCGAGATCGTGGTATTTAACATTCAGTGATTGAGCCAAATCCTTCAGCGCATCAAAATTTGGTACAAGAAGGGCGGTTACATAAGGTTTATCGTCTCCGACGAGAACCACATTTTCAATATAGTTGTCATTGGTAAGCAGGGCTTCCAGCGGTTGCGGGGCAACATATTTCCCATTGGATGTTTTCATCAGATCCTTGATCCTGCCTGTGATAGTCATGTGACCTTCCGCATCCACGGAACCGGAATCACCGGTTTTGAACCATCCATTCTCAAACACCTTCCCGGTTTCCTCAGGTTTTTTATAGTAACCTTTCATCACTGTTCCACCCTTAACCAGAATTTCATTTTCAGGGCCAATTTTCACTTCAATGTCCGGCATCAATGTGCCCACCGTGCCAAATTTATATCCTGTTTCCGGGAATACACTTACGGTAGCACAGGTTTCGGTAAGTCCGTAACCGATAAGTACCGGCATACCGATGATATGAAAAAACTCTGTAATTTGACCCGACAATGGGGCACCAGCGCATGGCATTAACCGTAATTTTCCCCCGAATGCACTTTTTATCTTCCGGAATATAAGGGTGTCAAAAAATTTATATTTTACACTCAGCAGAAAGGAGGGTTTTTCCCCATTCCGGATATGTTCATTGTAACTTTTCCCGGTTTCCAGTGCCGCTTTGAATAATTTTTTCCTGATTGATGAAGCCTGATTGATTTTAGCCTGTATGGCATGGTATGCTTTCTGGTACAACCTTGGCACAGAACACATCACGGTGGGTTGTATTTCCCTGAGGGTCTGGCTGATCAGTTTGGGATTGCTCAGAAAAGTGACTTTTACCCCTTTATGCAAAGCATATAATGACCAGGCCCGTTCAAATATATGACTCAGGGGTAAAAAGGCCAGCGAAAGATCATCTTCCTGGACTTTTAATCTCAGATCATGGATCCTGAAAGCCTCGTTGAAATTTCCATGGGTAAGCATAACACCTTTAGGTACCCCGGTGGTGCCTGAAGTATAAATGAGCGTGGCCAGATCCCCGTTTTTTATTTTCCTTATTTTCTGGTCCAACACGGAATCCGGAATTGAATTTCCATACGCCAGGAATTCAGAAAAATGGATGGAGCCATCATGGGTCAAACTGATCCGGTCATCAAATACAATTATTTTTTCCAGATTACTTTCAGAACCTGCATAAACTTTAAGACTCTGTTCGTGATCATTCAATGAGATCGAACCTAATTCCTTTTTGGAATAAATTGAAGGGATAACATTCCATTGGATCAGTGACTCCGAGATGATCAGATTACTTTCAAACACGGCCCTGGCTTTTTTAAGTTTTTGCAATTCGACCAGGGTTTCGCCACTGAAAACAATCTGACTTTTTACTTCACCAATTTCAC
>JAGTVG010000507.1 GCA_018224645.1 Cyclobacteriaceae bacterium | reverse complement strand
CATTCCCTATCTGAAAACGTTGAAAATCAAGGAGCTTGTTTTTGCGGCCCCGGATGTTGGGGGTACCGGCAGGGCACGGGGATTTGCCAAACATTTTGCTGTCGAATTGGTGATCTGTGATAAATACAGGAAACGGGCCAATGAAATTGCTTCCATGCAGGTGATCGGTAATGTGGAAGGAAAGGATGTGGTCATTGTAGATGATATGATCGATACCGGGGGCACCCTGACCAAGGCAGCCGATCTCATCATGGAAAAAGGAGCCAGATCCGTTCGCGCCATCTGTACCCATCCCATCTTATCGGGGAATGCCTATGAAACGATTGACAATTCCGTACTGGATGAACTGGTCGTGACCGATACCATTCCATTAAAAAAAGAATCTGCCAAGATCAGGGTGCTGTCAGTTTCTGATCTTTTTGCCAAAGGGATCAGGAAAACACATAATCATGAATCCATTAGTTCACTATTTATACATTAAAAAACATTATCATGAAAACAATTGAGATTATAGGGTATAAAAGAGCAAATCTCGGTAAATCAGATGCAAAAAGGTTGCGGCAGGATGGGAATGTCCCCAGTGTGGTATACGGGGAAGAAGGACAATTCCATTTCTATGCGCCCATGATCTTATTCAGGCCGTTGATCTATACACCTGAAGTTTATTTTGTTAACCTGAACATCGAAGGTGAAATTTACAGATGTATCCTTCAGGATGTACAATTCCATCCGGTCAGTGACATTATCCTTCATGCGGATTTTCTGATTCTGCATGATGAAAAACCCATTAAAATGGGGATCCCTGTTGAATTTTCCGGGCGTGCGGCCGGTATACAGAAAGGGGGGAAGCTGCAGGTGAAACTGCAGAAGATCCTGATCAAGGCACTGCCTAAGGACATGCCGGAAAAGATCGTCATCGACATTTCAAAAATGGAACTTGGCGATACCATCAAGGTAAAAGATGTCGAGACTAAAAATTTCGAAATACTTAACAACCCGAGGGTAACCATAGCAGCCGTTTCCATTCCACGGCTTGCCAGGACCACTGAAGAGGAAGAGGCTGAAGCAGCTGCAGCATTGCTTGAAAGCGAGGAAGGTGCACTTGTTGAAGGTGAAACCGGAGAAGGGGAATCAACAGAAGAAAAAAGCGAATAGTCAATTAAACTTAAATCATAAAGGAGGCTGCCAAAGTCCGTTTTTGTCAGCCTCTTTTTTATTCCCATGAAATTTCTGATCGCCGGTTTGGGAAATATCGGTCCGGAGTACGAGCTTACCCGCCATAACATTGGTTTCCTGGCGCTTGATTTCCTTGCCGACCATAAAAAAGTTGAATTCCGGACTTCGCGGCTGGCATTTACGGCTGATTTTAAACATAAAGGCCGGACTGTCCACCTGGTCAAACCCACCACCTATATGAACCTGAGCGGCAGGGCAGTCCGCTACTGGCTCGACCATTTGAAAATACCTGTGGAAAACCTGATGGTATTGGTGGATGACATTGCCCTTCCTTTTGGAAGGATCAGGATCCGTTCAAAAGGATCGTCCGCAGGACATAACGGCCTTACCGACATAGAAGGTGTGCTCGGAACCAATGCCTATCCCAGGTTAAGGATCGGGATCGGGGATGAATTCAGCAGGGGAAAACAGGTGGAATATGTGCTCAGCCGGTTCAATAACAAAGAAATGGAGGAGTTACCCTTTATTTTTAATCACACCACAGAAGCTGTGTTATCCTTTATCTCGACCGGCCTCGAACGGACCATGAATTTTTATAATAAAAAGGGATGACATCCCTCACGAACGAAAAACCGATGAAATCCCTTCAACGGATGTCATCGGTAACCGGAAAAAAAAACTCATGCCATGACTCAGAGTCATGGCATGAGTTTTTTTCCCTCAAATTCACCTATCCGGATATCCCGTCACAGGACCTGGATTACAGTTCCCCATCAAAATCTCCCGATCCTGGCAAATTTGCTATAATGTTTTAATCTTGATATTCCTGAACCAGGCGTCATCCCCGTGGTCCTGCAGACCGATGAACCCTTCCTTGGCCACATTGGCCCAGTTTTCATTCAATTCAGGGAATTTGCTGCCGGCGACAAGCTCATTCCATTCCGGAGTCCAGAGGTGGTATTCGAGAACGGTTTCGCCATTCTGTTTATGAACCACCGTTCCTTTGTATACGATGAGCTCAACTGAGTTCCATTCACCGGCAGGTTTGGCATTCTGGGGATCTGCCGGGATCAGATCATACAATGATCCGGCCTGGCGGTTCCCCTCCTTGCCGAGCATGGCATCGGGATGGCGCTCATTATCAAGTACCTGCATTTCAGGAGCGGTTTTCCAGATAAAATCATACTCCGGCGATTCCTGCCCCAGGTATAAAATACCTGAATTCCCGCCTTCCGAGATCTTCCAGTCAAGCTTCAGGTGAAAATTGCCGAATTTTTCATCATAAATGATATCCCCGCCTTCTTCTGCACCGGCTTCACCCCGTCCTGATCCCTGGATATGCAGGGTACCATCAGCGACCTCCCAGGCAGCAGGGAAGGTTTCCTTCCCATAACCATGCCATCCGTCTGCAGATTCTCCATCGAACAATAATTTCCAGCCGTCAGCTTTTTCTTTTTCAGTAAGCGTATTCGGGGCTGCAGTTTCTTCTGCTGCCTCCTCTGATGACTGTTCGTTCTTCTTTCCCTGGGAACATCCGATCACCAGACCGGCAAGCGCCAGAAAAAGAATTAGATTTAATTTTTTTAAGGTTTTCATAGGACAATTTTATTTTGAAAAAGGAACCAAATGTTTATTTACACTTAGATTTCCAATAAAAGTACGATAAAATCAGAATTACGAAATAACAAAAAAAAATGGATAAAACTGAGCCTTTCTGCAAATTTCAATGAGTATAATCCTTTTATTTTTAATTATATATCTGATTTCTTCCATTTTCTCCGCTAAATCAATGGCCAGGGGCGGCACTGGAAGGAGGCTTTTCAAACCCACCATCGTTCATGATCAACCTCCGTTTCAGACCGGAATGCAATCCCGGGATCGGAATAATCAATCCTTGCCCTGAATCGGTGAAATAATTACAAAATAATTTGTACATGAAGGTTATCTGAAGTATTTTGTATTACACATTCTTTACCTGAATAAAATTTGAAGCTTAACCCAATAGTGAAGATTTTTTAATCCAATAAATTAAAAGGCCATGAAAAGTACAGTTAAAGAACTTCTGGAAGAAAAAGGAGGCAAAGTCTGGACCATCAATCAGAACGAAACCGTATATGACGGACTGGTAATGATGTCAAAAAAAGATGTTGGGGCCCTTCTTGTTGTGGACGATCAGGACAAACTGGTGGGTATGTTCTCCGAAAGAGATTATGCCAGGAAGATCATATTGCTTGGGAAATCATCCAGGGAGACCATGATCGGAGATATGATGACCACCGAGCTCACTGTGGTTAAACCTGACCATACCATCCAGAATTGCCTGACCCTGATGACCAAGAAAAAGGTTCGGCATCTGCCTGTGATCGATCAGAATAAACTGAAGGGTGTCGTATCGATCGGGGATGCCGTGAACCGGATCATCTTCGACCAGGAGGAGACCATTCATAACCTGGAGGATTATATCTACGGGAGAGCCTATGGGGCCAGGGTAGAGTTATAATTGAACTCCCTGGTTAATACCGGCAATGATCCTGTCCGCTGCATTTTTAACGGGTGCGGACAGGTGTTCTCCGAATTCAACATTCTGCGGATGTATGCCCAGGATGTATACAGGCATATTGAAAAAATCGGCTATGTTCCCGAGTGAAATGTTATGGGTATGCACTGCATACCGCATGATCTTATCGACACTTAAAAATTCAAAATAACCTGCTTCCTCTCCAGGAAAATACATACAATCGACCATGACCAGGATTTAAAGCTCGAGCCGGTTGATTTTGACGATATATTTTTCAAGGCCGGATTCCACGGTCAGGCAAAACAGACGTGGATTTTTTT